>DATDBJ010000074.1:0-2737 GCA_036524895.1 Saccharimonadales bacterium (SeqCode) | reverse complement strand
TGAGGAGCAAGAACATATCCAAAAGATCGCCGTTGGCGACTTAGTACCGAGCCCCGACCAGCCACGTAGTATTTTTGATGAAGAGGCACTCGCCGGCCTGGCTGAGTCCATTAAAAATCATGGTGTTGTTCAGCCTCTAGTGATTACGCCGCATGGCCAGGGCAAGTATGCAATTATAGCGGGCGAGCGTCGCTGGCGAGCTGCACGGTTGGCCGGATTGCAAAGGGTGCCGGCAGTAGTGCGTACTACCAGGGAACTAGAACGTCTAGAAATAGCATTAGTCGAGAATGTGCAGCGTGTAGACTTGTCGCCGCTAGAGCAAGCGGTCTCGATTGAGCGACTGCACCAGCAGTTTAATATGACCTATGAAGCAATTGCCAAGCGGCTCGGAAAGGCTAGTTCAACGGTAAATAACATTGTGCGGCTTTTACAACTGCCTGAAGAAGTGCAAAAGGCATTAAGTGACGGTCGGATTTTTGAAGGCCACGCACGGGCAATCCTATCGCTAAAGGACGCTCCCGAAAAGCAAGCCGAGCTACTTGCCAATATCGAGCGTCACGGCTGGTCAGTGCGCCAGGCTGAGCAATTTGTTACATCAGTTAAAGAAGGCTACAAAGAGACGAAAGCCACACGCGAGCGCATGCAGACCGAAACCCCGGAAACCAAGTCGCTCAGCAAAAAAATTGGCGGCAACCCAGTCCACATCCGCCGTATGGCAAAGGGTGGTAAATTAGAGATTTCTTTCAAGAGTGATGAAGAACTGACACGTATAATGCAGGTACTTGGCTAGAAATTTTTTATCTCATCCAAAGGTAGTACGCGTACGACCAGCTTGCCGACGATGTTTTGTGTGTCGATTGGTCCAAACGTGCGCGAATCTAACGAGTTATTGCGGTTGTCGCCAGCTACAAATATTTGATTCTCACCGACCGACCAGGATCCATCAATGGGCGTGTCTTGAATGGCGTCTCCGTACGGTAATGCCGCATCCGGTTGAAACCCTTGAGGATTTTTTGATTGTAGACAGTCAGTACACCGTTGCCTATAACGACTCTGTCTCCAGGCAGTCCAACAACGCGTTTAATGAGCTGTTTGCCCGGACTTTGACCAAACTGGCCCAAAGACGGCTCGGTAAACACTACTATGTCACCTCTTTTCGGAATATACGCATGCCCGGTGATGTGCGACCAGGTTTTGGGAAGTTTCCATACAACCAGCCTGTCGTTGTGGCGAAGCGTTGTCTCCATGCTCTCGCCGTCAACTTGGTATGACTGAAAGACGAATATCGTCAGGAAGATTGCGATCAAAGGTGCGACAAGCAGGACTGCGAACGTGGACAGGGTACTTTTTACACCTTCGCCACGTTCTGGCGGCGTGTGCTTAGTATGCGGTCCTGATGGACGCGGAGTCTCCGGCGCAGTAGGGAGATGATGAGTATTATTGATCATACAAGGTTAGACTATAGCTGAATCATAGGTAATATGCACGCTTGGAATAGGTCGTTTACTGTGCGGTAGCCATAACGCTATAGCCGTAATCGGTATACCCTGTTTTGCGATGCAAGAATGGGCTTATCCACATCTGTAATTGTATGATATATATGTTTACCGAAATGTTAAAGATCGCTATACTAGAGACCATTGCCTATGGATAATTTTAGACGTCGCCCCAGAGATAGCCAACGGCAAACTATAGACAGTATTTTAAACGCACCTATTCGCTCGCAGGGTTCTGCCGTGCCTCAAGGCAGGCGGCCATTGCAGTTTAATGGCATGCGTTCCACGAACGGCAGACAAGTTAATGATTTTAGGCGGCCCGAAGGTTTCCATGTCGCCCAATCAAACAGCCTAGGCGCAAATGCTGCGCCCCGGCCGAGCGCGGTCAAGAGAGTGCAAGTTGTCAAAAAATCATCATTGCTACATATGACCTTACAAAGCGGAGACGCACTCGGTGACGATAAAAAGGAGGCGGGTAAGCAAAAAAATAAAAATGGTTCCAAAGGAGGGCGTTGGCCTGCAATCCGAAAGTGGGGCTTTCGGTCCGCATTAGTACTGGCCGCTCTCGTTTTAGTTTTGGGCGGTTTTCTGGTCTTTAAGGCTATCTTTAAAGTGAATAAAGTCTTTAAAGGTGGTGGTGCGGCGGCTGCACTTTCAAACGACGTCAAGCCGGAGCTTTTAAAAGGCGAAGGTGATGGTCGTGTAAATATCCTGCTTTTTGGAAAAGGCGGCCCCGGCCACGCTGGCGCCGATTTGACAGACACTTTGATAGTCGCTAGTATCGACCCTGTCAATAAGACCTCAACATTGGTAAGTATCCCGCGCGATCTGTGGGTGACCGTGCCCGGCTATGGTTCTAGCAAAATAAATGCAGTATACGCCAATGCAAAATATCGTTCACTCAACACCGCCCCTAAAGATAAGGATAAAGCTGAGCGCGCAGGCGTGGATACGGCGAGCCAAGTCGTAAGTCAGGCGCTCGGCATCCCGTTGCATTACTATGGCATGATTGATTTCGAGGGCTTCAAGCAGGCGGTTGATGTTGTCGGAGGTGTGGATATAAATGTCCCAGCAGACCTGGCCGTTACAGAGTATTTGTGGGACTCCACAACTGGTAAACACTACAACTTAAAGGTCCCCGCCGGCATGCAGCACTTTGATAGTACGAAAGCCCTTTATTTCACTCGTTCACGCCACACCAGTGCTCGCGGTGATTTCTCACGCTCTGAGCGACAAAGACT
>DATDBJ010000073.1:0-5507 GCA_036524895.1 Saccharimonadales bacterium (SeqCode) | reverse complement strand
CAACGGCCGCGGCCAGCTCCGCCGAGCGAGCCTTAAATTCCGCAGGCTTCATCCGCGCGAAAATACCCGGCACAGCCAGGTTGGCCTGTAAACTCAAAAACGGCTGCAAGTAGAAAAACTGAAACACGAAACCAATGGTCCGATTGCGAAACTCCGACAGTTCGCGGTCGCCCAATTCCGCAATGTCGTGGCCGTTGATCGTTACACTGCCCTCGTCAGCCTTATCCAAACCGCCCACAATCTGCAGCAGCGTACTTTTGCCGCTGCCGCTTGGGCCGGTAAAGGCTACAAACTCGCCTTCGTGAATCTCCAAAGACACATCGCGCAGCGCCGCCACTTTTTGGCGTCCAGCTTTGTACGTTTTAGAAATATGCTCAAGTCGCACCAGCACCGGCCCAAGCGGATTTGCCGACGGCTTGTTGCGCCGGCGAGCTTTAAGCGCCTCAGCTCGCAGCGAGGCAACCGCAGTCTCAAGATCACCATTAGCCAATTTCAGCAAAACCGCGGCTTGTTTTGCAATTTCACTTTGATTCTGTTTCACGAGATGCCCATCCTTTAGGTACTATGTTATACATAGTACCATATAAATCAAAATACAAAATAAAGTGACCTTACTTATTTATTTGCGGACTGGAGGTACTTTTGTGCAATCTCCACAACCTTCTCAGGCGTGGACGTGCCCTTTTCCAGATAGTCAGAAACACCAGCGATTATTTTGTGGTTCATCAGATCGATATCGTTCAGCGCCGTAAATACGACAATCCGGACATCCTCGAACCACTCCTCTTGCTGCAAAGCCTCTACAAATTGCTGGCCATTCATATGCGGCATATGCTCGTCTAAAATAATGACCGCTGGGTGGTCTTTTTTGGCTTTTTCCAGTCCTTCATGTCCGTCGGCCGCCTCCTGTGTGGCAATACCCGCCTGCTTAAGCTTCTCGGCAAGCACAGAGCGTATTACATGATCGTTGTCGATGATGAGTACGTAGTTCATGACTTTACTCTACACGCAAATGCAAATACATGTCTAACAAATTGTGCTATTTTTATAGCAGAGTAAACGTTACCTTTTTGTTATGCAGAAAATCAAAGGCATCAGCAGCGCGTCGTACTGGTATATTACGTTGTTCGTCGTGCTACTGGCCGGATCAGCAGCAACCACATATGCCGTTGTCACGGCCTCACAGGGCATAAAAGAGTCGCTCATGCAGCGCGCCGAGAGCATGGCAGAGCTTATCCCGGCCAGCGGCCTGGCCAGCCTAAAGGGCGACGAGTCAGACCTTACGTCACCCGAATATCAAAAACTCAAACAAAACTTCCTCAATATACGCAGGTCCAACAACGACACTCGTTTTATTTACGTCCTCGCCCTGCGGGATACGGGCAAAGAAGCTTTCTTTTATGTAGACTCCGAACCACCCGAGTCCGACGACTACTCCCCTCCCGGACAGCCTTACGAAGAAGGCCTGGAAGACGCGCAGACCAGTTACGCAAAAAAACGCGCATGGGTCTTGCCCATCGAGCGGGATCGCTGGGGCGTATGGCTCAGTGCATTCAGCCCAATCCTAAATAGTGACGGCACAGTCGCCGGTATCTTCGGCATGGACGTGCCAGCCGACCACTACTACCGCACGGTTGCGCTTACCGCCGCACTGCCGGTTTTGCTTACACTTATCGTCTTGATGGGTGTTGCTTGGGCTAGGCGTCATGCGCTCAACCAACAAAAGTACCTCAACGAAAAAGCCTTCTACCTGTCCTTCGCCTCGCACGAAATCGTCTCGCCGCTCACCAGCGTAACATGGGCCATACGCTACCGCCGCGACAACCTAATCTCAACCCTGCCAAAAATCGAAAACACCATAAGCGAAGTTCTCACGACAGTAAATGAGGTACTGTCGCTCCAAAACCTCGACCGCCTGAACGCCAAAAAACTCAAGAAAGAACCCGAGCAAATCTCCACCCTACTCGATACGCTCATAACAAACCTATCGATCGTCTGCGAGCAGCACCAAGTGCACATAGAGAACCAAACCGCCGAGGCCGACAAAGCCTTTACGGCACCGGTCGATAAATTACTCTTTAAACGGGTGCTCTTTAATTTGCTCGTGAACGCCATCAAGTACTCGCCCAGGGATGGCATGGTTACCACGCAGCTAACGCAAACAGCCAAAAACTGGTCGGTAACCGTCCACAACGACAGCCCATCCCTTTCTGCAGAAGAGCAAAAGCGTATCTTTGAAGGTTTCTACCGCACAAAATCCGCCGAATCCAGCAACCAACAGGGCATCGGTCTCGGCCTCATGCTCAGCCACAACATAATCACCCGCCACGGCGGCACACTAGAAGTAGAATCCGCCGAGAACCAGGGCGTAACTCTAAAAATCACCTTGCCGAAGAACTAGTTACCCTGGAGAACTGCTTGCTGCTGGAGCGCCACGATAGCTCGTCCTCGCGCCTCCACGCTCGACAACAGCTGGGCGCTCATAGATCCCGGTCCAAGCATGCCTTCAAATATGGCGCCAAATCTTCCGTCCTCCAACGCAGACTGGATATGACCGACAAAACCAATGGTGTCCTGACCAAATTCGTACGATTTGCCCCCGTTAAGCTCAACCAACCGCTCCAACATTGACTCCATGGTTACATCTGTGTCGCCCCTAAGCATAAAATGTGCATCAATTGCAAAATATCGTCCAGTCGAACTTTCAACCATTCCTTGAGGATTGGCGCTGAGACTTCCGATGAGGGCATCGAATATCGGCCGCACTCGCAGCATATCCTGATTTGTTATCTCACCTTGGTGGCGGAGACCGGCCGCAGGATTGTGATCAAAACCTTCAAGGAATTTGGACGCCAACCACGCCCTTCCCCCATAACGCACAAGCTGCGTTGCCGGCATTGGATAATCAACTATAGCGGCAGCCCGAGACGCAAGGACCTCGCCTTGCGCAAACACAATGTGGGATAGCTGACTTATTCTTCGAAACGCAAAAGCCGAAGGCGGCCGTAGGACCGCCTTCATAAATACATCCGAGCCGTCAGCGATCGTTGCCCTCAAGTAATCGTCGGAAAGGTTAGATCTATTCTCCTTTGCTTGGGGCACTCGTACACTTCCGGGCTCAACTCCCAGCTCTTGTACGTCCAGCAACAACAAGGCTGCATCGTCTATGTCAGGGAGAGACGCCTCGATACTGCGCAACTCCTCCAGCTGGCCCGGCTGAAGATTGCTCCTATGCAATACAGCCACCATATGCCCATGGAGCTCTATAATGCGGTTAAGTGTACCCTGCAACACGTCGCTTGGCATTTCGTGCATTTGACCAAATTCGCGAGCGCTCATACTTCTTTCTTCGTGCTTGCCTCTATAAAAACATTACCACAATTCTAATAAACATGATAATGAGTTGTGATGTACTTACAATCCTACCTCTGTTAAAATGGAGGCATGAGTTTATCTATTGGCATCGTCGGCCTGCCCAACGTCGGCAAGTCCACCCTGTTCAACGCGCTGACCAACAATAACATTTTGGCGGCGAACTATCCTTTTGCAACAATCGAGCCCAACACCGGGATCGTGCCGGTGCCGGACGAGCGTTTACAAAAACTTGGCGAAATGTACCACACTCAAAAGATCGTGCCAGCTACGGTAACTTTTGTAGACATCGCCGGCCTGGTAGCAGGCGCCAGTAAGGGAGAAGGCTTGGGCAACCAGTTCCTGGGCCACATCCGCAGCTGCAACGCCATCGTGCAAGTGGTGCGTGCTTTTAAGGACGACAACGTAATCCACGTGGATAACGATCTCAACCCGCAAAAAGATATCGACACCATCAACACTGAGCTGGTGCTGGCCGACCTCCAAACCGTAGAAAAACGCCTGCCAAAACTAGAAAAAGAGGCTAAAGCCAACCCTAAACTAAAGGCCGAAGTAGATACGCTCAAGCGCGCATTCGATCTGCTCAACGACAACAAACCGCTGAGTAGCGTTGACGATTTGGATTTGGAGCACCTGCAAGACCTGCACCTACTTACCGCCAAACCAGTAATTTACCTCTTTAACCTGGACGAAGCCGGGCTAAACAATGACTCCCGTAAGCAAGAGCTTGCACAAATGGTCGCCCCCGCCCGCGCCCTGTTTGTTTGCGCCCAACTGGAGAGCGAGCTACGCGGCCTAGATGAAAACGACGCCAAAGAACTGCTGGAAAGCTATGGCCAAACCGAATCCGGCCTGGTTCAGCTGATCCACGCCGCTTACGACGTGCTTGATCTTCAAAGCTACCTGACCGCCGGCGAAAAGGAAGTACGCGCCTGGACCATCAAAAAAGGCGCCACTGCCCCGCAAGCCGCTGGCGTCATTCACGGAGATTTTGAACGCGGCTTCATCGCCGCCGAAATCGTCGCCTACGACGACCTAATCGCCGCCGGCAGCGAACAAGCCGCCAAAGCCGCAGGCAAACTCGCAACCGTTGGCAAAACCTACATCATGCAACCCAACGACGTAGTAGAATTCCGCTTTAACGTCAGTAAATAACAAATGCCGCCTGTTGTGTCAGGCGGCATAGGCGCGCAACGAGTACCTCAATCTCAGCGTTGATCGTGTGATCCGCCGCCGTGCGGGAGCTCGCCGTAGCCCAAACTATTAATGTGATGCCCAACTTCATCGAGTGCAGCCTGGCCTTGCCAATCCCTCAGCATGGCCGCCGACTGCCCCCGGTCGAATTCCGCCATTAGCGGATCGGGGTTAGGAGCCCAGGTCTTATCATGAGCTTCCACTGCTGCCCCCATGTCACGCGGATCTACAACATACAGAGTGCTGCCCGGATCTTCAACCGGCACATTCTTTCTATTGTCATACCTTCCGGAATATGGCGATTGCCATTTACCCCCACCCCTAACACGCTGCCAGGCCCTTCTATTGTTTACTGCCCCTTCAGTAACAAGGTCATGACTCAATAAACCAGGGCCACGGGTTATAATAATACCGCCATCTGATGCAGTGCCCCGAATTTGCCAACTCTCATCTTGAGCCATGCTACTGCGATCATCGGCCTCGTGTTCTACGGGCAAAGTTATCGCTTTGTTGGCGGGTTCCACATTTCGACCCCTTAGGGCTTCTTCTGCCTCTGCCGTTAACAATTGAGTCGACCCTCTTAATAACTTATTTCGCGCAGCTCGAGGCCGCAGGGTCTTTACGGCCTCCAGTACTATACGCCCTAACGGCCGAGCAACAGCACCGTGCCTATGGGACTTTTCTGGTTCGACTAGACGTTTTTCTTCAGAACTCCACACCAGCTGTACCGGCGCAACTCGTTCTTCTCCTGTTTTTTTGGTTCTCATTTTTGATTTTGCCTTTCACTTTCATGAGTTAGCTTATCTCAATAAAGTAAATATAGCATATTATCTATAATAAGTCAATTATATCGTACTAACTCACCACCTTTGTAACCAAAAAGGCAGGCGTCCTACACTGTTTAGTGCTAACTAAACAACGGAGAGGAGCCTGCCATGGCT
>DATDBJ010000072.1:0-7782 GCA_036524895.1 Saccharimonadales bacterium (SeqCode) | reverse complement strand
ATGTTAGCTGCCTTGGCGGCGTCGTCGATAGTGGTTGGCTCGCCGATTTTTTTGATGGCGTCGGCCAGTTTTGTCACGTCGGCTTTAACGGTTGCGGCGTCACGAACGCTGGTTAGACTGACTGCTTGGTAGAAATGGTCGTCTTCTTCGATGACAGATAGATTAGGACATAGTGTGGCGAGGAATATAACTCTCGACTGGTCGGTTTTGGAGTTTTCGGCTGTGACTTTGGCGGCCAAGCTGGATACACGTGCGGCGTCGCCCATTCGCTTGAGTTGCTCGCTTAATGCGGCTTCAACTTCTTTGATGTGGAGTAGTTGCCCCTGCTCTGCTGAGACTTTAAAACGTGCAACAACAGACTTTTCGAGTTGGCGGACGCGCTCACGGGTGATGCCTAGGAGTTCACCGATCTGCTCCAGCGTTTCGCGACGGTCGAATAGGCCAAAGCGGCGAGCTACGATCTCGCGTTCCCTGTCCCGCTCTACGCTGGCCAGTATATCCTGGACAAATTTTTCGGTGTCTAGCACTTTGGGTGCTGCGGCATCTGCCATGATGATTTCCCTATCTGTTAACACATATATTTTAGTTAATTATAAAATTAATATGCCAGTAAGTCAAGGCCTGTTCGGAGTCGAGACTATTGTATCACGAAATAGACAGTTGCGGCCACATTGTGTTGTTGAAATATCATCCTACCATGTATTGCACGAGATACAAACTTGTGGAAAAAAGATTAAGCTTTTGTTTACTTTTTGCGGCGGGCGAAGCGGCGTTTGGTGCGGGCCGGGGCTTCGGCGATGAGTTTTTTGCACTCTTCTTCGGTGAGTTTGGCTGGCTCTTGGCCGCTTGGAATTTTGGCGTTCTTTTTCCCGTCGGTGATATACGGGCCGTAGGGGCCGTTCACTACCTGTATGCCGCTTTTAAACACTTGGATGTATTTGTTGGCGTCTTTTTCCAGTTTGGCTTTGTATAGCTCACGTGCTTCGGCTTCGGTAACGTCAAATGGACTCTTGGGCTTAATTGACACAAAGATCTTGTCTACCTGAATGTAGGGGCCGTAGCGGCCAATGTTGGCTTTTATTTCCTTACCGTCTTCGGTGGTGCCGACGATGCGCGGCAGTTCAAACATCTTGAGTGCTTGCTCTAGAGTAACGGTGTCCATGGTGGTGCCGGCTGGCAGCGGTGCGAAGGCTGGTTTTTCTTCGGATTCTGTTTCGCCGCGCTGCAACATTGGGCCGTAGCGGCCAAAGCGTGCCATGACGGGTTTATTGGTTTTGGGGTCTAGTCCCAGCTCGCGCGCTTGGGAAACTTCGGCCCGGGTGGCCTCTTCTGATTTGCCGATTAGGGGGTGAAAGTCGCGGTAGAATTCGTCAATTATTTTTTGCCACTGTTCCTTTCCCTCTTCGATGAGGTCGAATTCTTTTTCTACGGTGGCGGTAAAGTCATAGTCTACAATGCTTGGGAAGTATTTGACTAAGAAGTCGGTTGTTACCTCGGCGACGGCGGTAGGCATGAGCTTGTTGCGGTCGGCGCCAGTTATTTCGGTGGTCGTCGCTTCTGTTACGGTGCCGTTTTCGAGCGCTAGGCTTTGTACGGTGCGTTCGGTGCCTTCTAGGTCGGTTTTTTCAACGTAGCCGCGGGTTTGGATGGTTGAGATAGTTGGCGCGTAGGTGCTCGGGCGGCCGATGCCGAGTTCTTCCAGGGCCTTAACGAGTGAGGCCTCGGAGTAGCGCGCGGGTGGCCTTGTAAAGGTTTCTGTAGCGCTCATGCTGGCCAGCGGGAGCTGTTGCCCGGTTTGGACGGCCGGAAGCAGGGTATCGTCTTTGCCTCCGCCGTAGACCTTTAAAAAGCCGTCAAATTGCAATATTTCGCCCTTGGATGTTAGTTTTTCGGGGCGGGTAGAAATGCAGATGGTTATTTCGGTCTTTTCGGTCTTGGCGGGAGCCATCTGACTGGCTAGGGCGCGTTGCCAGATGAGTTGGTAGAGCTTTTGCTGCTGGGCGTCGCTACCGGCGCTGAGGCGTGAGAAATCGGTTGGGCGGATGGCTTCGTGGGCTTCCTGGGCGCTTGAGTTCTTGGTTTTGTACTGGCGTACTTGGTAATAGTTGTCGCCGTATTCTTTCTTGATGAATTCTTCTGCTGCCTTGATGGCAAAACCGGACATAATGGTGCTGTCGGTACGCATGTAGGTAATTTTTC
Organism: Saccharimonadales bacterium (SeqCode); assembly: GCA_036524895.1. GTDB lineage: Bacteria > Patescibacteriota > Saccharimonadia > Saccharimonadales > UBA4665 > PMNU01. The sequence goes on along the minus strand of DATDBJ010000072.1, from coordinate 5,583 downwards.
CATCTTCGTACAAGCGCTGGGCGAGCATCATGGTTTGCTTAACGCCGTAGCCTAGGCGACGGGCGGCCTCTTGCTGCAGTGTGCTGGTGGTGAACGGTGCGCTCGGGTTGCGGCTGCCTGGTTTTTGCGCGATGTCTTCTACGGTAAAAATCGCTTTGGCAGAATCTTCGAGGAATGTTTTGGCGTCGTCTTTGAGCGGGATTTTATTGGCAAGCTCGGCCTTTAGCTCTTGGCCGTTAACGGTAAAAATGGCAGAGATTTTGTAGGAGCTTTCGGCCTGATGTTCTTTGATCTCGCGTTCGCGCTCAACGACCAAACGTACGGTTACAGACTGGACGCGGCCAGCACTGAGGCCAGTGCGGACTTTCTTCCAAAGCACCGGGCTTAGTTCGTATCCTACCAGGCGGTCGAGTACGCGCCTAGCTTGCTGTGCGTCTACCAACTTGAGGTCTACGGTTCGCGGATTGGCGACGGCGTGTTCTAGCGCGGTTTTGGTTATCTCGTGGAATACAATGCGCTTGGTTTTAGTTGGGTCTAGTTTGAGAGCGTGCGCCAAGTGCCAGGCAATTGCCTCCCCTTCGCGGTCTTCATCGCTTGCCAGCCAGACTTCTGCCCCCTTGGCGGCGGCGCGCAGCTCGCTCACTACTTTCTTTTTATCCGGGTTGATCTCGTACGTTGGAGCAAAACCATTGGCTATATCTATATTGAGGCCCTTCTTAGGCAGATCGCGGATATGGCCAAAGCTGCTCTTGACGGTAAAATCCTTGCCAAGGTATTTCTCGATGGTTTTGGCCTTTGCGGGGCTCTCGACGATTACTAAGTTTTTGCTCATGCTTATTCGATTACTTTATATGTAAGGGCCCATACTACGCAAGGCTGTTTAAAAATGCAAGGAAAATATCAAAAAATTATTGACTTGGTCGGCATGAAGGAGTAAAACGGTAGAAGCTACGACGCTGAAGCAATGGCCGCTTTTTTATGTGAGTGCCCAGCGGTTGTTGCCGAGGGGGCGGATGTGGCCGCGGATTTCCAGCATGGTTAGGGTTTGATTGAAGAGGCTTACCTCCAGCTCGCTCTGATCTAGCAGTTCGGTGCCGTCGCTGACGCCGGAGAACAGGAGGTCTAACAGGATTTGCTCGTGCGGGTTGCTGCTGCGCGGCGCTTCTTTTTTGGCTTCGGTGAGTTCTAGGCCAAGTGCATACATTATGTCTTGCGCGCTTGTAACCGGGGTTGCACCGGTTTTGATAAGGTTGTTAGTGCCGACAGAGGTGGGGCTGGTAATGTTGCCGGGTACGGCCAGCACCGGCTTTCCCTGCTCTAGCGCGAAGCTGGCGGTGTGTAGTGTGCCGCTCTTCTCGGCGGCCTCTGTTACCAGCAGGGCGTCGCCCATGCCCGAGGCTATGCGGTTGCGCTCGATAAAGTGGTATTTGTGGGGTAGCTCGTCGTTGGGGTATTCGCTTACCAGTGCCCCGCCCTGCGCCAGAATCTGCTTGGCCAGGCCTTGATGCGAGGCTGGATATATGCGGTCTATCCCGGATGGCAGCACGGCGATCGTTAAGCCGCCGGCGTCCAGCGCGGCTTTATGCGCCAAACTATCGACACCGAGCGCAAGACCGCTTATAATAACTACTCCTGCCTTTGCTAATTCTCCTGCAAGACCTAACGTGACCGCTTTGCCATAGGCAGAGACTTTACGGCTTCCGACAACAGTGACACACGGTCTCTGTAACAGTTCATTAACATTATTACCCATTACAAAAAGTTGCTTTGGGGGAATTGGTATGTTCCTTAGTTTTTCCGGAACATCAGAGGTAGATAGTGTAATTTTATGGATTTTCATACAAATTTATGCAAAAAGTATTGACATAAGCAGTACATGATGCTAAAATCGCTTCTTGTAATCATCTGCGTGATGTTTACGCACCTTATATCCCCCATTCTAACGGCGAGAAATTATTTAAATATTAAATAATGGCATCGCCACAAGTTAGATTGTTTTAGAACGTGCCATTATAGAAAGTTGTTACCCTCCACTTATCTTAAGGCGCTTGCCTGGGCATATTTTTTAAGCCCGCAGATATGCGTTCTAAAACAAACTAACCCCTTTAACTAGTCGTGAGCGGATTCGTCCGTAGGGCGGCAACCCTTGCACTTTAGTGCAGAGGCCCTTGTGGGCCAGCGTGTCTGATAAGGATGGCAGTTTACTGCCGGCGCGAAACTTTATGGAGTTTTAGTTTCGACGCTTTCGCTGGGGTGGGTTGAAGGGTGTTGGGGAGATTCGGTAACGAATGTCCCCGAAAAGACCGGCGAGCGGTGCCCACCCCCTCTCGCCGGTCTTTTTGTTTAGACTAAAAAGTTGCGGGTTTCCTGAGGGAGCTGGGTGCCTGAGAAGGCGTATTCGCTGAGGATTGCGTTGGTTTCGCGGGTTAAGTTTTTGAGCTGGGCTTGCTGCTCGCTTGAGAATTTTGCCAGTACGAAGTCGGCGCTGTCCATGTTTTCGTGCGCTTTAGGGCCAATACCTACGCGGATGCGGCCAAAGCCTTCTCCTAGGTGTTGAATGAGCGATTTTACGCCGTTGTGCCCTGCGCTGCTGCCGCCGCCGGTGCGCAGGCGGATTTGGCCGAATGGGATGTCAATTTCGTCGTAGACGGCCACAATGCGCTCCACCGGGATTTTGTAGAAGTGCGCTACGGCTTGCGCCGCCTCTCCGCTGAGGTTCATAAAAGTCGTGGGCTTAATGGCGATCACGTGAGTGTCGCCTAGGCGCGCAGTGGCCATCTCGCATTTTAAGTCTTTTTTGTTGATCCACGGGTCGAAGTCGTTTGCGGCAGCAAAAGCGTCCAGTGTCGCAAAACCGATGTTGTGCCGCGTGCCGTCGTACTCTTTGCCGGGGTTGCCCAGACCAATAATCAAAATCTGTTTGTTCTGCCCAAGCGTGTAAAATTGGACTGCCTGCCCTACTTCGGGACGTTTTTGGAATAGTGCCATGTCTAAGAGTATCTAGGGCTGCTGCCCGATCGTCAAGGGTGGGCGCGATACTGACTCTATTTTGTTGCTATACATGCTATATGCGGCTGTTACTAAAACCCACAGGCGGTCCATGGGTAACGCCAATGGCCAAAATACTGCGGTAGGTTCCGGATTAGACATCTTTAAGGCTGTACGTAGAGTTTGCTATTCTTTGAGCTTCTGCGGGCGGTTGCCTAGTTTGCGCGGGGCCTTGGTGGGGCTGTTGCCGTGTTTGTGGGTTTCGTGTTTTTCGATGAACCAGAGTTGGACGGGAGTACCTTCGTAGTGCCAGCGTTCGCGCATGGATTTTTCCATGTAGCGACGGTAGCTCCAGTGCAGGAATTTGGTGTGCGCTCCGAAGATCTTGAAGGCTGGGATGGGGTTGTCGGTTTCTTGCACCATGTAATTGAGTTTTGGTGCGCGGTTTTTGAGGCCAGCCGGTGGGTGGGCGTCGACTACTTCGCGAAGCCATTTATTTAGCTCGCCGGTTGGAATACGCTTCTTGCGGCGCATGTCGATATCTGTTGCAAGGTCGAAAATTTTGGTAACGTTCTGCCCTGTTACGCTGCTGGTAAAGACAAGCGGCGCCCAAGGTACAAAGTTATAGTCGTTGGCAATCCTTGGAGCAATGGCATCGCGAGTAAAGGCGTCGCGGTCTTCGGCGATGTCCCACTTGCTGACCACGATTATGAGCCCCTTGCCCGCTTCTTTGATCATACCCGCAATCTTTTGGTCGAGCGCGACGCTTGCTTCGTTAACGTCTATGAGGAGCAGGCATACATCTGCCTGCTCGATGGCGCTAAGCGAGCGGATAACGCTGAAGTGCTCGATCCCCTGCCCGATCTTGCCCGGGCGGCGGATGCCGGCGGTGTCCATTATTTCCACTTCGCGGCCTTCGTATTTAACGATTGCGCGGTTGATGTCGCGGGTGGTACCGGCGCGGTCGGCCACAATGGCTTGCTGCTTTTTGGCGAGGGTGTTAAATAGGGCTGATTTGCCCACATTCGGGCGGCCTAGGATTGCGATATGTAGGCGATTTTCATCGATTGTGAGGGTTGCTTTAGGAATGCGCTCTACGAGTGCGTCGAGCAGTTCGCCAATGCCGCGGCGCTGTGTGGTAGAGGTGTGGATGATGGTCTTGACACCTAAGCGCTGGAATGTGTCTAGGTCGATGCCCTTGGCTTGGTCTACTTTGTTGACGACCAGCATGACCGGCTTGCGGCTCTTGAGCGCCATTTTAGCCACGCGGCGGTCTTCTTCGGTGATCGGCACGTTGGCCTCGACAACGACCCAGATTACATCGGCAGACTCGGCGGCCTGTTGGATCTGCTCCTGAATCGTAAACTCAAACTCATCCTCGGCGTCTTTAACACCGGCGGTGTCCACCATCCAAAAATCCTGCCCATTCCAGCTGGCCTTAGCCATGATGCTGTCGCGGGTAGTGCCCGCTTCTTTGGCCACGATGGCCTCACGCCTATCCAAGATGGCGTTAAACAAGCTGGATTTGCCAACGTTGGCTCGCCCAACAATGGCGACAATAGGCACTTTTTGCGAACTCATTGTTCTAATTATAACAGATGTAGCAGTTTGACAGAAATGCATTTCCATTTCTTGTATACCGGTTGTTATGTTAGGATATTTCATTGAATGAGTGTCGAAGCATGTAGCTATTACTAGGATCAGGCCGAGGGGCTGCAGTTGAGTGCTGAGGCGCAAAAGGTTTTGAGCGGAGAGACGATTTGTCTTTTCCCACTTGAGGGTGACCATCCCTTGATCGCTGTACACAACTCTTCCTCTAACGCGTGGGAGAAAGATATGCTGAGGTTCTGCAAGCAGCGGCAGGCTTCGTGATCGCCAGATCCTATCCTGGGTTGCACGGAGCAGGGCCGCCTACTCGATACTTGCCGGGCAGCTGTATCGGCAAACCTTATACCGAGAGGATTGATAACTGGTCATATAAGAGGTGTTACTGCTGAGGCTATCGCGCCAAAAGAAGTGCCGGAAGTAGCGCTACAAGGGTTTAGGCCGGCTATGCGGGAGCGTGTAGCGCTGGCGCTAGGTGACCCTATGACTGGCGCCGTGTGTTTGGTTACCTCTGGCAACTTGCAGGCAGGTAGTCGGCGTGGTGTGACTCGATGTTTGACGGTAGTGGCGGCAGGACTAGATAAAGCTGGTGTGCCCGGTGTGAACTGTTACAGTGTTGGATTTGCCGACAACAAAAATTTTGACACGCGGCAATAAACTTTGTTGTTGTAGCTTAGCTGATCGCAGGCTTTTGCTGGCCGCTGCGTAGTGGGCCTAGCTTGTAGCCGCCGAAGTGGGTGCGGTGGAGTTTTGTAACTTTGTAGCTGAGTGCTGCGAAGGTGCGGCGGATTTGGCGGTTGCGGCCTTCCTGCATGGTTACTCTCCAGGCTTTGTCGTTGTTGTCTTCTAGTCGTTCGAGCAGCAGTTTACTAGGGCCGTCGTCCAGCTGGATGCCGTGGTCGCTGATCATTTGTCTGTGCAGCGGCTGCAGTGGCTTGGCTAGCTCGACTTCGTAAATTTTGGTTTTTTGGTATTTGGGGTGCGTCAGCT
>DATDBJ010000071.1:0-4700 GCA_036524895.1 Saccharimonadales bacterium (SeqCode) | reverse complement strand
TGGACAACCCTTCGTGGCTCAACTCGTCGCCGGGATGCCTCATCTAAGGCGAACCCAACTACAAGCTCCGCGAGCTTGGCTGGCCCGACGTCTACTTCTTGTAAATGACGATCTGTCAGTACGCCCGGTACTGCCGTAACGCCCAAATCCAGCAACGGCCTCTCCTGGGGCGGCGTTTTGAAGTACTTATTCATAGGTGAAGACGCGTCATGAAATTGCACCCCCACATAGTAGTCTCCGGTCCAAATCGCCGCCGCTACATATCTTACACCCCTACAGAACCGCCGGATGCTCATGAATGTCCGCCCGCATCTCTGGGCGTACGCACCAAAGTCGGTTATACTTAAGCAAATGAAGGACTATCCCGAAGCAAAGCAAATCGCCGATATTCTTGGCGGCGCCCAGAAGGTGCTTATTTTGCAGGCAGACAATCCGGACGGCGACTCGCTGGGCAGCGCTTTGGCGCTTGAGCAAATTTTGGGCGACATGGGCAAGGAGCCGCTTTTGTACTGCGGAGTCGATATGCCACAGTATCTGCGCTATTTGCCCGGCTGGGACAGAGTGACAAGAGATTTACCGCACGAATTCGACGCCAGCGTCATAGTAGATACGGGTGCCGACAGCTTATTTGAGAACCTCGAGAAGTCCGGGCAAAAAGGGCGAATCAAAACTAAGCCGGTGATCGTCATCGATCATCACTCCACAGAAGCTAACATCAATTTCGCAAAGGTCATCTGTAACCCAACGGCCGTAGCTACCGGCGAAGTCATTTATGAGCTGGCCCGGCAACTCAAATGGCCGCTCAACCACACCGCCAAAGAAATGATCGCCACGGCCATTATGGCCGACAGTCTGGGCCTCGTAACAGAAGCCACGAGCGCCCGCAGCATACACATCATTGCCGAACTAGTGGACGGCGGCGTAAGTTTGGCAGATCTGGAACATGCCCGCCGCGACCTCATGAGAAAAACCCCGGAGATCGTACACTACAAGGGCGAACTGCTGCAACGGGTAGAGTATTTTAGCGACAACCAGGTTGCCGTGATTACTATTCCATGGAAAGAGATCGAGGAATACAGCAGCCAGTACAACCCCTCTATGCTCGTGCTCGACGACATGCGTATGACCACCGGCACGCACGTCGCCATCGCCTTTAAGACATACAACGGCAGCCGCATAACTGCAAAAATCCGCGCCAACCAAGGCTACCCCATAGCCGCCAAACTCGCCGAGCACTTCGGCGGCGGCGGCCACCCTTACGCCAGCGGATTCAAGACACAAGACGGCCGCCCGTTCAATGAGGTAAAATCAGAGTGTATCAGCCTAGCATTCCGACTACTTAACCAACTTGAACAGGAAAAGCACGATGAAACTCTACAACACGCTAACGCGTAAAACCGAGGAGTTTAAACCCCTCAATCCGCCCCAGGCTACGGTTTACACCTGCGGCCCGACGGTTTACGACTACTCCCACATCGGCCACTGGTTTACATACGTGCGCTGGGACACGCTCATTCGCACGCTCAAGGCCAGCGGCTTCGAGCCGAAATGGGTGGTCAATATAACTGACGTCGGCCACTTGGTCAGCGACGCCGACGAGGGTGAGGACAAGCTGGAAAAGGGCGCCCGCCGCGAAGGTAAATCCGCATGGGATGTCGCCAAATTCTACACCGAAGATTTTTTGGACAACATGCGGCAGCTCAACATTCTCACGCCGGATGAAATGCCGCGCGCGACCGAGCATATCCAGGAGCAAATTGAACTCATCCAAAAACTGGAGAAAGCCGGTTACACCTACACCACCAGCGACGGCGTATATTACGACACATCGGCATTTCCCACCTACGCCGACTTCGCAAAGCTGGACCTGGAAGAACAGCAAGAAGGGGCGAGAGTAGAAGCGAACCCCGAAAAGCGTAATCCTACCGATTTTGCGCTCTGGAAATTCTCGCCAAAAGACCACAAGCGCGACATGGAGTGGGAAAGTCCGTGGGGCAGAGGTTTCCCGGGCTGGCACATAGAGTGTTCGGCAATGAGTATGAAATATTTAGGCGAAACGCTCGACATCCACACCGGCGGTATCGATCACATACCAGTGCACCACTCAAACGAAATCGCCCAGAGCGAAGCTGTAACCGGCAAACCTTTCGCCAACATGTGGCTACACAGTAACCATGTGACAGCTAACAGCGAAAAAATTTCTAAATCGCTAGGCAACGGCATCCGCTTGCCTGAGATCGTAGACAGAGGCTACTTGCCAGAGGTTCTGCGCCTGCACATCCTAGAGTCCCACTACCGCTCCCAAAGCAAATTCAGCTGGGAGAGTCTTGCGGCTGCAAAAAACCGGCTCAAAAGCTACGAGCGGATGGCCGATTTGCAATTCCAGCCGGTAGAATCCGACGTATGGTTTGCCGCCGACCAGAGCGTAAAGTTCATCTTGGAAGCCCTGCAAGACGACCTCAATACGCCGGAAGCGTTGGCAATCTTGAGCGCGCTGGCCAGCCGGACGGAAGAGCAGCTAATCAGCAGTACCGAGATCGACCAATTTTATGACGCGCTTAAGCAGCTTGATGAACTCTTTGGGCTCAATTTAAGCAAACGCCAGGACATCACCGGCGAGCAAAAAGCGCTTATCGCACAGCGGGAAGAGGTGAGGGGCGCCAAAGACTGGACAAGGTCGGACGAGCTGCGCAGGATACTGACCGATCAAGGCATTGGCGTGCGTGACACCGCTTACGGCCCAATCTGGTACCGCTTGTAACTATTGCTATTGCTTGGGAGTTATAGCAGCTTCAACTTCGGCTGGCTCGATGATTTTTTTGGCGCGCAGATAATCCAGCAGCGCAATCCGGATGCAGCCAGCGACCGGAATAGCCACTAAACCGCCGAGCAGCCCGCCAAAGCTTACCCCAATAATGACAGCGGCGAAGACAAGTAGCGGCGACATGTTAGTAGTGTTGGACTGCACTCGGGGCTGCACGATATAATTCTCGATTTGCTGATACAAAATATAATAGGCTAGTATTAAAATCGCCGACCATGGCGACTCAAAGAGCGCCACAAGACTCACGATAATCGCCCCGATCGTGTGTCCGACCATCGGGATCAGGCCGCAAACAAACACGATCATCACGAGCGCGGCCGGGTAGGGCACATGCAGTATAAGCAGCGCCGGCAAAAGCATAAGTGCCGCAATAAGCGCGAGCACAACCTGGCCGTTCACATACCCTTTAACCACACGGTACATGTCGCTCGCCAGCCGTTGCACGCGGCCCTGGTGCTCATTGGGCACAACATCCATAAAGAATCGCCTCCAGCGCGGCCCCTCGATCAGCATCATGAAAGTCAAAACCAAAACGGTTAACATCGCAAAAATGCTGCTGCCAACCTTTTGCACGCCACTCACTGCCGTGCCGCTTACGTCACCCAGACGCTCGGATAATTGCTTCGAGAACTTGCTGATGTCATCTTGCAGCTCGTATCTGGCTACGAATCGGCCGACGCCAGTGTCTTCATCGCGCACTTGCTGCGCAAGTTCAGGAATTGTCCGGATAAATCCCGAGGTCTGTTTAACAAGAGGCGGCACAATGCTCACCAAAAAACCAGCCATCACGGCGACAACAACCAGGAATGAGATAGCTGTCGCAGCGGTCCGGCTGCCCCTGCGCTTGCCCGGAAGCCGCTGCGCGATCCAATGGACGGGCGCATTAAGCGCCAGCGCCAAGAAAAACGCAATAAAGATAAGCGTGAGCGGATGGCTCGCCTGGCGAACGGCCGCCAAAAATATCAGCGTGACCACCACAACCAACATCACACGGATCACTACACGGTTGGGGATGTCCAATGTTATTGTGTTATCTTTGTCCCTTGATCTGAAGCTGAACATCTTACCTCCATTATTGCCTAAGCCCGGCGCTTATGCAATGCTTCCTCATAAAGCGCCACAATGCGCGTGCCGACTGCCGATAAATCAAACCGACGAATATACGTACGCTGCCAGGTATTGGCCGACTCGCGCAACTCTTGGTCTTGCAGTGCATCTATGATCTTTTGAGCAAGAACTGGGATGTCATGAGGGTCAAACAGGCTTTCCGGCCGGGGCGCCATAACGCAGGCGTACCCTGGGTTATTGCCCGCCAGCACAACACCCGGACTGGCGGCCATAGCCTCCAAAAGCACAATGCCAAAACTCTCGCCGCCGGTGCTTGGATATACCGCTACATCGCTCGACGCAAGATAACGCGGTTTATCCTCTTCGGGGATGTAGCCAACAAATTCTACAGTGTCGCTCAGCTTTTGGGTGCGAACGTACTTCTCGAGTTCTGGCCGCAAGTGGCCATCGCCGCAGATTACAACGCGGGCGTCCTTTGGCCAGACGTTGTTGCGCATGGCGTGCGCTACGGCCCGCAGCAGATACTGGCAGCCTTTTCGCTCGACTAATCGACCCAAAAACATCACGGTTTTGCCGACTTTATACTTAGAGAAAAGCTTAGCGCCGCGGAATTTATCAAGCTCCAGGGGTAAGGGAATGACCGGCCCGTTCGCGCCAAATGCCTTTTTGGCGAATTCAGCGGTCGCGGCGGTGTTGCTGGTGATCACATCAAAACGCTTGAGGCTCCCTTGTACAGCGCGGCTAAGCGCTCGGTTTGCGAGGGCGACAATTTTGGAGTGCGGCAAAATATGAAAAGTTCCCACAACAG
>DATDBJ010000070.1:0-9616 GCA_036524895.1 Saccharimonadales bacterium (SeqCode) | reverse complement strand
TGGACTACTGGGACTGTATAGCCACAGTATTTACGAAAAGCGGTTCAAAGAGGTTGGGAGGCTCCTGATCGGCTCATTTATCGGTCTTATGCTCGTAATCTTCTGGAGTTTTTTATCGGCTGAACCTCTTTTCCCTGCGCGCCTTATCCCAAGTTATGGCTTCGCTTTTGGGTTCTTCTTCCTGGTTGTTTTTCGTAATATTGCCAGATTTGTACGCACACAACTCTTCTTACACAACGCCGGGCTGACTACAGTTCTGCTGGTGGGCAACACTAATATGACGCGTGAGCTGGCCGACTGGCTGGCCGACAGCAGAAGGTCTGGATACAAAATTGTTGGCATCGTCGGAGGTAAACGCGGCCTTGGAGCGCACCACAATGTCCCCCTCTACCATACGTTTGACCAATACCTCGCAAATCGTAAGGGCGAGTTGCACAGCATCGTTCAGACCGAGCTTTACGCTGATGAGTTCAAAAACGCCAAGATCCTCACCTTCGCTCAAGAAAACCATGTCAGCTACCGGTTCGTACCAGGTAACACCGAATTGTTTGTCGGCAACATCGAAGTAGAGCTATTCCGAAGCAGCGTACCGGTGATTACCGTACACCAAACCGCACTCTTTGGCTGGGGCCGGGTTGTCAAACGGCTGTTCGACCTCGTTGCGGGCACCATCGCGCTCATCATATTCATGCCATTAATGCTCCTTATCATGCTAGCTCTAAAGATCGCCGAACCCAAGGCGCCCGTCTTTTACAGGCCAAGAAGGCTTGGCCGTTTTGGCAACACCTTCGAGTTTTATAAGTTCCGCAGCATGTACTGGAAATATTGCATGAGTCCGGAGGAAGGCTTTGTCAAAATGGGCCGACCGGATCTGCTAAAGCAATTCCGGAAAAACGGCGATCAGCTGCCAAACGATCCCCGCATAACGCCGATTGGCCGTTTCTTACGCAAAACCAGCCTGGATGAATTACCACAGATTTTCAACGTCCTCAAGGGTGATTTAAGCCTGGTCGGACCTCGCGCCCTAGACCCAATCGATGTCGAAAAATATGACAAAAAAAACCTTATCCTTGCTGTTAAAACCGGCGTAACCGGCCTGGCCCAAGTCTCCGGCCGGCGCGAGATAAGCTTTGAGGAGCGCCGCAAGCTCGACCTGTACTACGTCCAAAACTGGAGCTTTTGGATGGACATAGTCATCCTCGTTAAAACTGTGCGCGTCGTACTTGGAGGCCGAGGCACAAACTCATGACTAAAAAATTGCGTGTAGCGATTGTGCACGATTGGCTGTACGGTGGCGGCGCCGAGCGTGTGATACATGAACTCCACAAAATGTTCCCGGACGCCCCGATTTACACCTCTTATTGCTCTGACGATTGGCGCAAAAAGCTGGACGGCAAAGTCATAACCGGTTTTTTACAGCACTGGCCGCTCTCGCGCTTGCGCAAGTTCCTGCCTGTCTTGCGTATCTGGTGGTTTACACACCTTGACTTCTCTGGGTACGATTTAGTTATCAGCAGCAGCGGCAACGGAGAAGCCTTCGGCATACACACCCCCAAAGATACCGTTCACATCAATTACTGCCACACACCAACGCACTACTACTGGCGGCATTACGAAGAATATCTAAAACGGCCGGGCTTTGGGCTATTTGACCCGCTCGCCCGATTCGGCCTAAAACTTCTGGTTAAACCATTGAGAAAATGGGATTTTTCTGCGGCGCAGCGGCCCGATTACTTTATAGCTAACTCTACTCACATCCAAAACGACATAAAAAAATACTACGGACGCGAATCGGTAGTTATCCACCCGCCGATAGATATCGAGCGCTTTGATGTCCCCGCACCCAAAAAGCGTGACGGCCTTATTATTGCCGGTCGCCAGGTGCCACAAAAGAAATTTGATCTTGCCATAAAAGCCTGCAATAAATTGAGTATGCCGCTTAAGGTCTTGGGCAAAGGTCCGGAGCACAAACGCTTGGTCGCTATGGCCGGCCCTAGCATTACTTTTATCGAGCATGTGTCAGATGGCGAGATGCCTCAGTTTATAGCTGGCGCAAAGGCTTTCATCTTCCCGAGTTATGAGGATTTTGGAATTACACCAATCGAGGCGTTGGCAGCCGGAACGCCAGTCATTGCCTACAAGGCGGGCGGTGCGCTCGACTACGTCCAAGAAGGCAAAACTGGCACATTCTTTGCAGAGCAGTCAATCGGCTCACTCTGTGATACACTCAAGCATTTCGACGACAAAACATTTAACGCCGATCTCATAAAAAAATCCGCCCGCGCTTTCTCGGCGCAGGAGTTCCGTCGCAATATGCGGCATTTTATCGACGAGTGCCTACGCCAGGCTCGCCCATAAGCGCTCAAAAAGCAAGCGCTGCATCGAGGCGCTGCCTGCATCTTCTATAACAACTCCATAGGGCGTGAGATTGCTTGATATCGAGATAACCGCAACTTTGTTGCCATAGATGAGCGTATAGCTGGAAACGTCGCCTTCGGGAGGCTCCTGCAGCCATCTTCGCTCCGATAATTCATCCAAAACGCCGCCTTGGCCTATCGCGATAACTTTTACTGCTATGCCCTCTTGGATACGCCGCTCGGTAAACTTGGGAAACTTGCGGTAGAGGAACTTTCTGAGCGCTTGTGATGAATAGGCGTGATAAAATGGGCGGTCCAGCTGACCGCAGGTCTGGAGCACGTCGCGCAGAATCGTGGCCACACCTTCGTCGTCCTGATAATACCTAACCAATGGTTCGCCCTCCGGACGGACAACGCGGGCCAGTAGCGCCGGCACCAGCATCTTCGAGTCCTGCTGGACTTGCATCAGCTCTTTTCGCCGCTCGCGGATTATGTCGTAGATTTTCTCTGGAGATTCGGCAACGTACCGCTCGCGCTTGCCATTTTGGCGAACGCTCACAAGACCATGGACAACAAGACTCTTCATAGCCTCATATGTCGTGCCGCGATTGATGCCCGTCCGCTCGGCTACTTTGCGTATCGACGCCGACTCCAGCTCAAAAAGCGCCACGTATGTACTCGCCTCGTAGCGAGTCAAACCAAGCTGCAAAAGCACTGACTCCACAGAAATATTGCCATTTTTCATATCTGTTATTGTAGGGCTTACTCCAAAGTTGTCAATTTTTCACTGCCAATTACCATTGAAGTTGCGCAGCTTGCGGGATATAACTGACCTCATCACCCCCGCCTAAAGGCCGACCGGTCGGCGCGGGCAGGTTTTTAAACTCCATGACACCAACTAAGCGCAAGAAAGGCGAAGCATATGTGTGGAATAGTAGGATATATTGGCGGTAACGCCGGTGGACGAGTAGTTTTGGATGGCCTGAAAGCTTTAGAATACAGAGGATATGACTCGGCAGGGATCGCAGTATTCGGGCCGGACGGCAATGCAAAACTATTGAGGCAGGTGGGCCGGGTCGAGGGATTGGAAAAGCTGGCCAGCGCAGCCAACATCAGTGAATCCAGAATGGCCATTGGCCACACCCGCTGGGCAACTCACGGCAAGCCCTCGGTCGTTAACGCGCACCCGCATGCTAATTCCGACGGAACTACCTTTGTAGTACATAACGGCATTATCGAAAATTACGCCGAGCTGCGGGAGTGGCTGACGCATAAGGGCTATGTATTCGCCAGCGAGACCGACACTGAGGTCGTGCCACATCTTATAGATTACTATCTCAAAAAAACCGGCTCGTTCGAGAAGGCCTTCGCTGACGCTATGGCCGAAATTCGCGGCGCCTATGCCATACTCGCTTCGAGCGCATATGAGGCCGAAAAACTCTTTGCCGCTCGCCTTAGCAGCCCGATGGTAGTCGGCGTTGGCAAAAATGAATGTATTGTCGCGTCCGATCCATCAGCCATCCTGCAACACACCAAAGAGGTGGTTTACGTCCAAGATAACGAGATGGTCGTTGTCGAACCGGGCAGTTATAGAATTACTGATCTCAAAAATGCCAAAACCATTAAGCGAGAAACAGAACACCTAGACTTCGACGTTAGCCAAGTAGACCTTGGCGGTTATCCTCACTTTATGCTCAAAGAGATTTTTGAGGCGCCTCAAACGATACGCCTGGCGTCTCTGGGTCGTAGCAACGCCGCAACTAACACCGTAAAACTAGGAGGGCTAGAAAGCGTGGCCGGTCAGTTGCAGTACTGCGACCGAATCGTTATCGTTGCCTGCGGAACTTCGTATTATGCAGGACTTGTTGGAGAATATCTCATAGAAGAGATAGCCGGCGTTCCAGTTGAGGTGCAACTGGCGAGTGAATTCAAGTATCGCAGCGAACCTTTCTCACGCAGCACTGCACTTCTAGCGATATCACAATCCGGCGAGACCGCCGACACAATTGCCGCACTCAAAAAGGTCGAAGATTACGGCGTCTTGCGTCTTGGCATCGTGAACGCTGTGGGCAGCACTATCGCCCGCATGACCGACGCGGGAGTTTACTGCCATGCTGGGCCGGAGCAAGCCGTAGCCAGTACCAAAGCCTTTATTGCGCAAGTGACTGTGCTGCTGCTCATCGCCCTCAACCTAGCCAAAAAGCGCAACGAGCTTTATAAACCCTTGCTTGCGGAAATCGAGGCACTGCCCGCCAAAGCCGAGGCGATTCTCAAGCAAGCCGGCAAGATCAAAAAAATCGCCGAGAAATATAAAGATTACCGCGACTTCTTGTTTATGGGCCGCCGCTACTCGTACCCGGGCGCGTTAGAAGGCGCACTCAAATTAAAAGAAATCAGTTATATTCACGCCGAAGGCTACGCCGCCGGAGAGATGAAGCACGGCCCGTTAGCCATGATCGACGAAAACTTCCCTACTTTTGCACTTGCTACCCGCTCCCCCATGCTCGATAAAACCATCTCAAACATGCAAGAGATCAAGGCGCGTAGTGGCCGCATCGTAGCCGTCGCCACCGAAGGCGACAAAACCGTCGCTAAACATGCCGACGACGTCATCTACATACCCATGACTCTTGAGCAAACCAGCCCTATCCTAGAGGCAATCGTCGTGCAATTATTCGCATACTACATAGCCGTAGCAAAAAACTACAACGTCGACCGCCCGCGTAATTTGGCAAAGTCCGTCACTGTGGAATAGGGCTAGAGATATTGTTTGTGATGCTTCTCGTTTAAGAGCGCCTGGATATCTTTAATTTTCTCTATTTTATCCTTCGAAATAACCAGCAAAACGTCTTCGGTATCTACGACTACCATGTCTTCGACGCCGGCCACGGCCACCAACTTTTTGTCGTTGCTAACTTTAATGAGTGAGCCGGTGGTATCTACTGTCATAACATTGCCGTCCTGGTAATTGCCCTCGCCGTTGTTAAAAAATTCGTACACAGAGCCCCAGGTGCCGATATCTGTCCACTTAAACGGCAGCAAAATAATCCTTGCGTCGCCATTGTGCATGACGTGCTTAGTAACTTCTTCTGTAGCACCCTTTTCCATCGTGGCATAAATCTTCTCTATCGCCGCATCTTCGCCTGGCTTATCCAAGGCGTCGCGCATTTTCATTAGAGCCTCGTACCAGTCTGGCCGGTATTTTTTATATGCTTCCAGCATTAGGTCTGGGTACCAGCAAGAATGGTTACAGTGCGTTACTATGTGGTAATTCTCGATCAGCTCCTTAGTCTCTCGATAGCTTGATCTACGGCCCAAAAAGGCAGACACGTCATAAACTTCCTGCTTAGAGCCGTCCATGCGTTCGCCAAGCTGCAAATAATCAACACCCATGTTCGGCTCGGTAGCCTTAATGCCGCCAGTAACATACTTTTTATCGCGCTCTACGATCTTTCCGGCATCTTCAATCATCTGCAAGAAAGCCTCCTCAGGCTGGCGAATACAGTCGGACTGGACAACGAAAAATGGCTCGTCCGGGTAATAGACGCTCATTTTCAAGAAAGCCAAACCCTCGCCCGGCCCACGGTCTTTAGCCAAATCCGGCTCAATAATATAATTTTTAAGCGAAATTTGTGGCGACTGTTCGGATACGTACTTGATAAACTTTCGCTTGGTGGATATAAAAATATCCTCGGGCGCAAATTTCTTAAGTAATGTTTTGATAGTTTCGGCATACAGGGTCGAATCCCCTACGACCGCCTGGAACTGTTTTGGCTTGTCTTCTCTGGAGTATGGCCACAATTTCGTGCCCTGCCCTCCGGCGGTAACTATAATCTTCATATTTTGCATCATAGCAGATCCCCAGCTCCTACGCACCTATACCTACCAACGCCGGAGTTGTAGTAATAACATCTCTGTGAATGCTTGGTGAGGAGTATTATATCTGTACGGTCACTCATGACCACCATTTATCGAAAGGGGACTTTGTGAATAATTCGGTCTTTTCCACAATATTCAAAGCATATGACGTACGCGGCAAGGTAGGCAGCGAGCTAACACCAGAGGTAGCCAACCTCATTGGGCGAGCATTCGCCGACTGGCTTCCTGCGGACGGCCCGGTAGCTATCGGGCGCGACATGCGCCCGGACTCCGCCGAACTTGCCGCTGCGGCCATCGCCGGCCTACAAGCACAAGGACGTGACGTTTGGGATATCGGAGAAGTAACCAGCGACATGATCTACTTTGCTGTAGGCCACAATGAGCTTGCGGGCGGCATTATGATCACCGCTAGCCATAACCCCGGCGAGTATAACGGCATCAAATTCTGCCGCGAAGAAGCTAAGCCTGTTGGCGAAGAGTCAGGGCTATACGAAGTACGCGATCTTGCAGCCAGCAATAACTTTAAATCCACTGATAAAAAAGGCGCTCGCCTCGAAAAAGACGTAACAGAAGACTGGATCCAACACGTCCTATCCTTCATCAACACCGACAAACTAAAGCCATTAAAAATAGCCGTGGACGCTGGCAATGGTATGGCAGGTAAGATCTTCCCGGAGCTAGAGCCATATGTTCCGTTTGAAGTAACCGAGATGTACTTTGATCTGGATGGCACTTTCCCAAATCACATCGCCAACCCGCTAGAGCCAAAAAACTTAGTTGACGTACAAAAAACGATAAAAGACAACGGCTGTGACGTAGGTATAGCTTTCGACGGAGACGGCGACAGGGCCGTACTGCTTGATGAAAAAGGCGAACCGCTCACCGGAACCGTAATGACAGCGTTACTGGCCGAATACTTCCTCGCTAAGAACCCTGGCGCAACCATACTCGTCAATGCCATATGCGGCCAAGCTGCCACAAATTCTATAGAGAAAGCCGGTGGTACATGGGCACGAACTCGAGTAGGCCACTCCTTTATTAAGGGCGACATGCGCAAGCACAACGCCCTATTCGCCGGCGAGCACAGCGGTCACTACTACTTTAAGGATAACTTTATGGCCGACAGTGGACTTATCGCCGCCATTATTGGCCTGTACATACTGAGCGAGAGCAAAAAGCCACTTTCCGAGCTCGTTGCCCCACTGCGGCAATCTTATGTACAAATTGCTGAGACCAACTTCGAGGTAGCCGACAAAGCGGCCACAATCGCAGCGGTAGCCGCCGCCTTCCCTGATGCCAAACAGGATACGTTGGATGGCCTAACCATGTCCTTCCCCGAAAAGGGAAGCTGGTTTAACGTACGGCCAAGCAACACTGAGCCACTTCTGCGCCTTAACGCAGAAGCCAAGACCCAGGAAGAACTAGACAATTTGACGAAAAAAGTAACAGAAATCATTACACGGTAAGAACGTCGTCGTATAAACATCCTAGCCACGGCAGCCCGGATTTGCATTTGCAAATCATTGTAAAATTAACTGGGCGCAGTATATCAACAAACTACAACAGGCCAATATTTTACGAAAGTATACAATAGTTTTATGAAGAAAATGCTAGTCACCGGTGGTGCAGGGTTTATTGGGGCAAACTTTGTGCACTATACCGTCAAGAACCGTCCCGAATACCAGGTAACTGTCATCGACAAGCTAACCTACGCCGGCAACCCGGAAAACTTGTCTGCGATATTAGACAAAATAGAATTCGTGACGGGCGATATCTGCGACCGCGAGCTAGTGGACAAGTTGGTCGGTGAGACCGATGTAGTTGTCCACTTTGCAGCCGAAAGTCACAACGATAACTCACTCCGCGATCCCTGGCCATTCGTGCACACCAACCTCGTCGGCACGGCCACCATCCTTGAAGCCGTACGCAAACACGACAAGCGCCTGCATCACATCTCTACCGATGAAGTCTACGGCGATCTAGAACTAGACGACCCTGCCAAATTTACAGAGAAAACACCATATAACCCATCGAGCCCGTACTCCAGCACCAAGGCCGGATCAGATCTCTTGGTCCGTGCATGGGTACGTTCATTTGGCGTCAAGGCTACAATCTCAAACTGTTCTAACAACTATGGCCCTTACCAGCACGTAGAAAAAGTCATTCCACGCCAAATCACAAATATCTTGATGGACATCAAGCCAAAACTGTACGGAGCCGGTCTCAACGTACGGGACTGGATTCATGTAGACGATCACAATGCGGCCGTCCATACCATTATCGATAAAGGCACGCTCGGCGAGACCTACATGATTGGCGCTGATGGCGAAAAGAACAACAAAGAGCTGTTCAGTTTACTTCTAGAGTTAATGGGCAAGCCCAAAGATTGGTACGACCACGTCAGCGACCGCCCCGGCCACGACATGCGCTACGCCATAGATGCGACAAAACTACGCACAGAGCTAGGGTGGGAGCCGAAGTACACTGACCTACGCGAAGGCCTGCAAGCCACCATTGACTGGTACAAAGCAAACGAATCTTGGTGGAAATTTCAAAAAGAAACCGTAGAGGCCGCCTACGCCAAGCAAGGTCAATAAAATGGCCGGCTGGAAAACCTTGTCGTCCGAGGAAGTCTACAAAACACCGTGGATTCGCGTACGCCGAGATGAAGTGCTAAATCACAGCGGCAAACCACTCACCTACAGCGTAGTCGAGCTCAATCACCCTTCTGTATTTATCGTCGCTACCGATGACGAAGGCAAAATCCTGATGCAGAAGTGCTACAGGTACACCATCGATAAAACCATATGGGAGATCCCCGCCGGTCACTCTGATGGCGAAGACCTCCTGGAGGCTGCCAAGCGTGAACTATTAGAAGAAACCGGCTATACCAGCAACGAATGGAAGCGCCTGGGCCAGCTATACCAAGTAATCGGCATCGGCAACGTCCCACTAGTGGCCTTTTGGGCCAAAAATGTACATAAATCCTCTGAACAAACTGATGATATAGAAGATATCTCTAGCCAGAAGTTTATGAGCCTACCTGAGATTGAAGATTTGGCACGAGCTGGTAAGCTCGAAGATGCCCCAGTCTTAGCAATCTTGTATATGGCTAAAATTCATGGCCTATAATGGTAGAATAGAGTAGCTAAGGAGAATCATAACGCATGAGCGTGCCAACCACCGAAGTAACCGGGCATACCACCGAGATACCCGGCCTATTAATATTTGACGTCACTTACGTTGGCGATGAACGTGGCTACTTCCAAGAGAAGTATCAGAAAGCTAAGCTAGTCGCTGCCGGGATGCCGGAAGCATTTGATGTCGTCCAGAACAGCCTTTCATACAACAAAGAAGCCGGCGTAACTCGCGGCTTCCAC
>DATDBJ010000069.1:0-3942 GCA_036524895.1 Saccharimonadales bacterium (SeqCode) | reverse complement strand
TGACGGACGCGGTTGCAATCACCGCCAGCTCCTCCAAGAAAAATACCCGACTCGTAATGGTCGGGTATTTTTCTTGGAGGAGCTGGCGGTGGTATTTTATTCACAGACCTAAAAACCTTAAGGGGTATAGTTAGGCCTGGTGGGAGGTGTTATGGCGCACGCCGAGAACGAGATAGTCATCAATAGGCCGTTGAGTGATGTGTACGACTTTTTGGCCGACGGGTTGAATAATCTGAGGTGGCGTCCGGGAATTGCAGAACTTAACTTAATTTCTGGCAAGCCGGACACGGCGGGCGCCACCTACCGGCAGGTTTTTATCGGGCCTTTTGGCAGGCATATCGATGCCGATTACAGAGTGACCAAGGTGGATAGGAATGCGGAGCTTGATTTTGAAGTAATTGCCGGGCCGATCCGGCCAATCGGCGCTTTTTATTTTGGCGTGAGTGGCGCCGGTACGAAGCTCAAATTTGTGCTGGACTATCGTCCAAAAGGGTTATCTATCTTAAAAGTGCCTATTGCGGAGTGGCTGATGCATAAAGAAGTTGGTAATCTAGAGATGCTCAAGGAGGTGCTGGAGCGGTACTATCCGCCCAGTACCATGCCGCCAGTTCGGCGGATCAATATATAGGGAGGTGAAGAGGAATGGCCATTCCATTACACGGCTAACATACCCAAAAGTTTCTATAGTATAGCCCGGGCGATAGCCCGCTGTCCTTCGGCGGTCGGGTGGAAAGGCGCTGCGTCGTTGATGCCCTGAATCCATGGGTCATTCGAGCATGCATCGTGGCCTGTAAAGTTTAGAGGAACGAAAGTGGCAAAGTTATGTTGGGCACTTACATCTTGCAGTGCTTGGTTGAGTGCATTGGTTTGACTATCGAGCCATTGTATTTCTTCGAGGGTAATGCGCGGTTCAATTTCGGTACACCGGGCGGACAGCGGGTTATAGTAGCCGGTTATAATTACTTCGGGCGGAGCACCATTGCTACGCTGCTCGATATCCCGAAATACGAGCCGTGCCTTTAGGTTTAGCGCCTCAAGGAGCGCATTAACGACACGCTGGTCTCTTTCGGTGCCGCAGTTGCCGGCGTAACATCTTCGCAATAGATCGTTCCAGCGAATATCATTAGCTCCGGCGGTGATGGTAATGAGCTGTGGCGTGCCGCCTGCAAAAGCGGCCTTAAGCTGCGGCGGCATATTAGGGCCTGTTATGTGCTGTGTTGTGAGTAAATCTCCCATTGTCGCGCCACTGCAGGCTAGGTGAGTTACTTCCAGGTCGCGCGCTTTGGCGACGGCATACGGGTAGGCCGCGGATGAACGCCCGCAGCGAGGATTCGAGCCCGTCGTGCTTGCCGGGTCTAGGCCTGCCGCTATGGAGTCGCCCAATGCCGCATATCCTATCCGTGGCGGGGGCGCCGGCTGTTTCTTTTCTTTTTTAGGAGCTTTTGTCGTTGCGCCATACTGTTTCTGATAAGTGTGTTTTTCGTGATAGTCGTATGTATGCTTCTCGCTGTACTGTTGCTGATGATTGGGCTTTGATGGCGGAGGCTCTGGTTTGTGCTGCGGATAGCTGGGCGTCTGATGCGGCTGAGGTTGGGATTGAGTGGCGTGCACGCACTTAGCCTGGCTTGCCAGGCTAAGATCTAGACTTGCGCCCACGCACAAGCCAGCTTCTATGTTAGGGGGCTGCGCGGGCTGGCGGTTCCTTCTGGCGGCCTCTAGCTGGCGGGCGCAGTTTGCTTCGCTGGCAGCGCTAAGATCTAGACTTGCGCCCACGCACAAGCCTTGCCAGATCGGATCCTGCCTTTTGGATCTTTCCGTCGCACTGTAACTTCCGTCATTATTATGCGGGTCGTCATCGCTTCCGCCACCGTACGATGTCGCCAAAGCTGAGCTTGAGGCGGCGCTCACGATGAGCGTTAGGATCGTTATCATAGCTGCGACGATGCGTTTCATGATGCCTTCCTCTTACTCTGGGAATTCTACCCGCCCAGAGTCATTTACTCTGTTAGATAGGTCACTTGGCGCATGCTTGCCCTTGATTAAAAGGCGGATTTTATAAGGTAGACAGGGGTGGGTTGGTGCGGCTAAATCATTTTAGCCAACAAATATGAATTTTTTGAAAACGTAAGCATTCTGCATCTGTTATTATGGAGATGCTATGAGATTTTCATCTCTGGAAGAACTGGCTGCACGGTGGACGTTGGCGCACACCGTCGCGGTTGCAGCTTGGGTGGTGGCGGTGGCTTTGGGCTCGATTTTACTGTTTCGCAATACAGACACCTATCCGTCAACGGATGCACACAGGGTATATGCTGGCGAGAATGCAACGTTTACGTACCCTGCAAACTGGGAGCTGGGTAGTTGCGTGCCGGGGAAGCCATTCATCGAGCTGCCCGGTTATATCGAGGCGGACTACAAAGACCAAAAAGGCTACCGGCTTTTGGTTTACGGGACTGGGGCCTACAATTGCATAAAAGACCGCCCGGAGCGTTTTGATATTTACCCAGAGAACATGCCCGCCGGCGACGCGCCCTGTGCTCCAGCGTCCTCCACTAAAGGTGAGCGCTTGGGGAATGGCCTCTATCTGCAAACGCACGAGGCAGATGGCGAGGTCGTGGCAACATATATAAAGCAAAACAGCTGCTACGCGCCAGTCGACACAGTTGTGCTGGGGTTTGCTTTTACTGATCCAAACGCCCAACCGGGCGAAATAGAAGAGTTTGGTTCTCCGCGCGTCAATAAAGATAAGTTTTTGGCCAGTCCTCAATACCAGGATATTAAGGCTTTGGCAGAGAGCATTCGCTATTGACCATAACCACATTCTGTGCTAATATGTCCAGACGTTGTTTTTGATGAATCCGGGTGTTTAGGGTTAGATAATTACTCCCAGCTTCATTGGCAGCAATAAGAGTAATATCACCTAAAACGAAGGATTTTTTCATGCCTTATAATTCACGTGTGGCATCGCGTCGTTTTGGCGCCCAGAGTGCTTATAGTAGCCGTCGTTCAGGCGGCCGTTCGCAGCAAAAGCGCGGACCAAAAAAAGATTACATTCACCCGTCGCGGTTTGTGAAGGCTGCTACTCCTGTAGCAGAAACCGAGTATACGCCCAAACACAAGTTTAGCGACTTCGCTATTCATCCACTTCTGCACGATAACATCGAGCGCAAGGGTTTTACGACTCCGTCGCCGATCCAGGACCAGGCTATTCCGCACGGTTTGGTTGGTAACGATGTCATCGGTATCGCCAACACTGGTACCGGTAAGACGGTCGCTTTTGCTGTGCCCGTTTTGCACCGTTTGCTTAGCAATCGCGACTCCAGCGCTCTGATTATCGCGCCAACCCGCGAACTTGCGCAGCAAATTGAGCAAGAGTTCAAGGCTATCGGCAAGGGTAGCGGCCTGTTTGGCGCGCTGCTGATTGGTGGTGCCGGAATGGGGCCGCAGCTGCGCGACCTGCGCGCTAACCCGCAACTCGTTATTGGCACGCCCGGCCGCATCAAGGATCACCTTGAGCGCCGCACACTGGACCTTTCTGGCTTTGACACTGTTGTACTAGACGAAGTAGACCGCATGCTGGACATGGGCTTTGTGGACGATGTTCGCGAAATCTTGAGCCAGCTTGCGCCGGAGCGTCAGTCGTTCTTCTTCTCGGCTACTTTGGACTACAAGGTTCAGGATCTGATCCGTACCTTCTCCAACGAGCCAGTCACCATCTCTGTTAAAACCGGCAATACCAGTGATAGCGTGCATCAGGACATCGTTTGCTACGAGACCGCAGATGACAAGATCGAGCAACTGCATGATCTTTTGAACAAATCGGAGATTACCAAGGCGATTGTCTTCGATGACACTCAGCGCTCTGTGGAGCGTTTGAGCAAAGAGCTTCAGGCGCGAGGTTTTAAGGCCGATGATATTCACGGCGGAAAAACTCAGGGGCAG
>DATDBJ010000068.1:0-4757 GCA_036524895.1 Saccharimonadales bacterium (SeqCode) | reverse complement strand
TACGACGATAAGCTAGCGGGCGATATCACCAAAGAGCGCTACGAATCTAAACACGGGCAGCTAATGACCGAGAAGGCCAGTCTGCTTGACCAACTAAGTAAGCTTGAGGCGCAGCAAAAGTCCGACTTTGAAAGCGGTCTCACTGTTCTGGAACTGTCCCAGAAGGCGGCAGAGATATACGCCAGCAAAGTTCCGGAACAAAAACGCGTAATAATAACCGAACTTTTCGAAAACCTGATTGCGAACGGCGATTCTCTATCTGTTACGTTCACAAAGTTCACGCAGGCTATTGCCAAAAGGACGGCCGAAACGGTTCAATTTTTGGAAGGTCAGAAAAAGGCTAACCGAACTTTTGAAAAAGCCCTCGCTACATCTGTTAGCGGGGGCAATTACGAGCTCATAAATCAATTGCGTCCAATTTGGCAGGGGAGACAGGACTTGAACCTGCGACACCCGGTTTTGGAGACCGGTGCTCTACCGACTGAGCTACTCCCCTTTATGCGCACATGCGTGCAACAGGGAACATGATACTTTATTTTTGCATAAAAGTCATTAGTTAGCGGCCACGCGGCCGCTAATGATTCAAACATTCCCCACAACACAATAACAGAGGAAGTAGCGCCACAAAACGGGCACTTTGTAGCATACCAAGGTTCATAAAGTCGTACAGATGTGATATATCTATTACTACGATGTCGAAAGTAGTACCTACCAAACCACTACTTATCTTGCTCTACGGATATTCCGGGTCCGGCAAGACTTTCTTTGCACGGCAACTTACAGAGCACTTTCAGGCTGCGCACATACACGGCGACCGCATTCGCGGCGAGCTTTTTGAAACTCCGCGCTACGACAAGGAAGAAAATCAAGTTGTCGAGCAATTAATGGACTACATGACTGGCGAGTTTTTGAGCGCTGGCTTGAGCGTTGTGTACGACGTTAACGCCATGCGCACTGCCCAGCGCCGCACGCTTCGCGAGTTGGCACGCAAATCCCGTGCGCACCCTGTATTGATCTGGCTACAAATCGACCCGGAAAGCTCCTTTGCCCGCCTGAGCCTGCGCGACCGCCGCCGCTCCGACGACAAATATGCCGGCCCAAGCGACCGCGCCACCTTTAAGCGCATTGCCGGAGCCATGCAAAACCCGCAAAACGAAGATTACATCGTCGTGAGCGGCAAGCACACCTTCGACTCACAGCTCAGTGCCTTCATGAAGCGCATGCACGAGCTAGGCCTGGTACCACACAACGAGGAAGTCAATGCCAAGGTAGTAAAGCCCGGGCTCGTTAACCTCATTCCCAATCCAGCGGCTGGCCGCGTCGACCTTTCGCGGCGCAATATTACCATAAGATAACCAGGGGTTTTACCCATGGCGACAAAAAAAATTGAGATTCCGGAAATCGGATCTGTAACGCTATACAAACGACGCGGTAATCGCTCCTTGCGCTTAAGCGTGTCCGCCGATGGCGAGATTCGCGTGTCGCTGCCCGCATGGGTGCCATACAAAGCCGGCGAGCAATTCGCACGCTCCAAAGCACAGTGGATTGCCGAGCACCGCCGCGCGCCAAATACCGCACTTCGCCACGGCCATGCCATCGGTAAAGCACATCGCCTGCATTTTACGCCCTCGGCTCAAGCCACCAGAATAACGACACGTTTGCGCCAGAACCAGATAGAAATCACTCACCCTGAAGCCTATGAGGCAAGTCACACCGAGGTCCAGAAAGCCGCGCAAACCGCAAGCATCCGCGCTTTACGTCGCGAAGCCGAGCAGCTCTTGCCGCAGCGCCTACACGACCTGGCAAGCAAAACAGGCTTTAGCTACACCAGCATAGAAGTCAAGCAACTCAAGAGCCGATGGGGCAGTTGCAGCGCGCGACAAGAGATAACACTCAATCTATTTCTGATACAGCTGCCGTGGCATCTGATCGACTACGTTTTGCTGCACGAATTAACCCACACTAAAGTGATGCGCCACGGCACTCCGTTTTGGAAAGAACTTGAGCGTCACGTACCGCGCGCCAAGCAATTGCGCAAAGAAATCGGTAACCACCATCCGATTTTGTCGCCACGGCCGGACAGTGTGGCATAATAGGGCTTATGGTAAAAGGCTTACTCGCTAGGTCTGCGTCCGCAAAGCAGGCCAAACTTGAACATGAGCGTCTAACCAGCCTGGTGAACAGCATGGCCGACGGCGTACTTGCGGTAAATGAAGATATGAAAATCGTGCTAAGCAATGGCGCGGCCCTCAACATTTTAGATATAAACAGCACACTGCGCGGACACAAGCTCAGCGAAGTCATAAGGCTACAAGACAAAAACAGAAAACCCATAGACGTTAATGAGCTGGTCGCCAAAACCACAACGCCAACGAGCACACGGGAGTTACTGCTCGCCTACAGCGACCACAGCACGATCAACCTATACTTAAGCATTGCGCCGGTCCACCTTGGCTACGGTAAGGCCGGCAAGCAGGGCTACGTGCTCTTACTGCGCGACATCACGCACGAGAAATCTCTGGAAGAAGAGCGCGATGAGTTTATCAGCGTCGTCAGCCACGAACTTCGCACGCCGATTGCCATCGCCGAGGGCAACATTTCGAACGCCCAGTTTATTACCGAAAAATCCGGCGACATCGCACAGGTAAAGCAGGCGCTCAAAGAAGCACACAACCAGATACTATTTTTAGCCGCCATGATCAACGACCTTGCCACCCTCTCGCGAGCCGAGCGTGGCAAGCTGGCCGTCGACATAGAAACCATCGACATACCATCACTTATGGCCGAACTCAAAACCGCATACTCTCCGCAGGCGGCCGATAAAGACCTCAAGTTCGAAGTTAAGGTGACCAAAGGCATCAAAAATCTGCAATCCACCACGCTCTACGTGCGTGAAATCCTGCAAAACTTCATCACCAATGCCATAAAATACACCGACAAAGGCTCGGTCACAGTCACCGCTAAACCGGCAGAACGCGGCATGCACTTCGTGGTAACAGACACCGGAATCGGCATCAGCAAAGGCGACCAAGAGAGAATTTTCGATAAATTCTTCAGGAGCGAGGATTACCGCACGCGCAAGACTAATGGCACCGGCTTAGGGCTGTACGTTACCATGAAGCTAGCCCGCCTAATCCACGCCGAGCTCGAAGTGCAAAGCGAGCTTGATAAAGGCTCAACTTTCTCGATCTTTATTCCGGATTTAGGTGAGCGCGATTAGTCCGGCTTGGGCAAGTGCGGAATAACGTGCATCGCCGGAATGCAGACATTGCGGCCCTTCCAGTCGACCTCCGAAAACTCGTACTTCCACATAGAAATATGAAGTAGAGTGAGATCGTACAGCAGACCAACGGGCAACGCGACAAGTCCAAACCAGGGGCTACCAGTGCGCGTAGCAGCTACCACGCGCAGGTAGGCGGCCGTGAACAAAATTGCGGCAACAGCGGCCATACTATGCGCGGCGATACCGACCGAGACAAAAAAGCCTCCAGACATAAGCACAAACGGCAACAGCATAAAAAACCCGTAGGCCTGCCCTAGCAAAAGAACATTTTCGGGCCGTCTATGCAGCTGCGGATACCGCATGCGGACTGCAGTATCGTGCTGCTCTTTAGCGGACTTGATACTCTCTATTCCGAGTTTCTGATTAGCGCGCATAAAGCTGTACGCATCGTCTTTAATGAGTACGCGCGCAAAGTGCGCCTCTGGCACGATGGCTCGCACCACGGCTTCAAATCCGCCAATGCGCGCCAGCGCCTCCTTTTTAGCAACCCAGCAGGTACTGAGTACTGACGGACGACCAAACAAACGACGGGGCGGCGCCAGCTCCCACATATAGCGCATGGCCTGCACAATGGCAAAACGCCGCTCAGCGCCAGCTGCGCGCCAGGGCAAGAGGCTCAGCATATCTTTCTTTTTATGCAGCATCACCGCTATAAGCTGACGCAGGCTGCCGGGCGCGAAACGCGCGTCAACACCGCAAAACAGCACATACTCGCCGCTAGATTCTCGCAGTAAGTGAGCATACGCCTGGTTTTTAGGTAGCCAAGTTTGCTTTGGCTCCTCTCCGGCCAAAAAACGCACACCGTCGTGGGCAAAACTACGAATGATCTCTGGCGTACGCCGGTTCTGCGAGCAATCGTCGAGCACCAAAATCTCAAGTTTAGGATAATCGTTGGCAATGAGTGAGCGCAGGCAAGTCTCCAGATCCTCGGTTTCATTGCGAGCCGGAATGGCTACGGTAAGAGTCGGTAAGTCAGAGGCCGGCAGGGCGGGAAACTTTTTCGGCCATGCCGTATGGTTCATGCGCCGCGCCGTAGACACCAGTACAATCAAGGCTGCGGCAAGTTGGCCCGCGGCAATCAAGGCCCAAACCATGTGGCCAGTCTCGCTCCAGCCATCCCACGCCATCCAGAGCAATGCCGCCAAAACTTGCAAAACAGTGAGCGTGATAGTCGTTCTGAGCGTTGCGTGGTGCAGATACCGCTCGTTCATCCGCCCCTCAACAACACGCAGGCAGTTAAAAATACGATATAGGCTGATCAAGAAAATCAAAAAACTCCAGAGATTAAAGTGCAAGATCAAGAGCGCTCCGCTGGCAAAAGCGGTCAGCATAAGCGCGGCGCCAGCCAAGATCCTTCTGCCGCGCCACAAAAATCCGGGCACATGCAAGGCGCACTCCAGTAAAACTCCCACCCCAAAGAGCATAAGCAATAGCATCATATGCTTAAACTATATCATGACCGGCCAAGCAGACC
>DATDBJ010000067.1:0-7294 GCA_036524895.1 Saccharimonadales bacterium (SeqCode) | reverse complement strand
GTCAGCACAATCGCCAGTTTGGGCTGAATGTGCCAAGCCTGGCGTAAGCCACGAACTTCGCGCACCTGACGCTCTTTGATGTATTCGGCCAGTTCTTTGCCATTAAGTAGTTTCACTGGCGTAATTGTAACAGATTAGCGCCTGCTCAGACAGGGCGTGCTATTTAGACACAGCCACAGGGCCTGCGTACTTGGCGTCGCCGAAAGCGAGCATTGGGTAGAAGATAAACGGCAAAAAGATGAGCCCGACCGTCCAGCCAACCGACTTACCGAACGATTTGGACAAGTCGTTAGTGGCAATGATCGCAAAAATGATGCCAACGAAAGGTATGAGCATCAGCAGGAGCCACCACCAGGGGCGGCCGATCATCCACAACATTACCAAGGTGCCGTAGATTGGAATTATCGGTGCCCAGCCCGGCCTGCCCGCCTTCGTGTAGACCTTCCACATCGCAACCAGCATAAAAATAGCTACCGCAAAGTAGGCGAGTATTAACCCCAGGCCAACGCCGGCCGCTGCGCCATCCGATGTACTGGTAGTAGTTGTTAAAGTGTCGTATGAAGAATAATCCATATTTTTGCCGGGTGCTTTGTAGCAGCCCATCCTTCCTGCTTACGCTTAATTAATTTCAGTATACACCATGCGGCATGTTTGAGCGCATATACGCGCCGCCGCCCTCGCTCTTGCCAAAACAGGGGTAATTTGCTAGAATAACCTGGTCGTATCGCAAGGCCATATGGCCAGCGAACGTCCCGGGCCAGTAGCTCAGCTGGTTAGAGCGTCTGCCTCTTAAGCAGAATGTCGAGGGTTCGAGTCCCTCCTGGCCCTCCAAGTTTCGATTCAACAAGGCCTCTCCGTAGGTCTTCTTGTTTAATATTTGCTTTCATAAATTTGGAGATTGACACAAACTACTACAAAGAATATACTCTGTAGTATGAATACAGTTATAAGTGTGAAGATAGATAAAGACGTCAAGGCATCTGCGCAGGAGGTCGCTAATAGCGCCGGCCTAACACTAAGTACGCTAGTTAATGCGTACCTACGCCAGGTAGCCGCAACCCGACGCATCGAGTTATATGCACCCGAGCAAATGACACCTAAGCTCGAAAAGCTTATCGCGGAGGTCGAAGCCGAACTCAAAAGCGGCAAAGCCAGCAAAGAGTTTGATAGCGTAGAAGAATTCCTGGCTGACCTTAAAAAGTAGCTGCCATGACCATTCGTTATTTGCCGAAATTCAAAAAACAATATAAAAAATTGCCTCATAAACTGCAGCTGCAATTTGATGAGCGTGTGCAATTATTTGCAGTGGACCCTACGCTGCCCATGCTAAAGGTTCACCCACTTAAAGGTGAATATAAAGGCTACTGGAGCATGAGCGTAAGCGGCGACATTCGTGCGCTCTACATTATGGACGGGGATACCATAGTCATATTTGCGCTTATAGGCTCACACAGTCAGTTGTATGGCTAGGCCGTATTTCAGTTGCGATAGTGTAGGTTGACCAATATCTCCAAAGATTAACCGATCTCTATAACAACCTTACCGGTAAAGCTCTGGCTCTCTCTGTATTCAAACGCTTCTTGTATTTGGCTCAGCGGAAATACCTTGGCGACGTGCGGCGTTACAATGCCGCCCTCAATCATTTTAGTCAGCTTGTCGAGCCGCTCGGTTGTAACGCCTGTACCCTGAGCAATAGCCGTTACGCCATGCGCCTTGGCCGTAGCTTCATCTACACGCCCAGCCATAGTGACGGCGATACCGCCCGGCCGTAAAACGGCGAGCGACTTCTCAAACACCTCACCTCCTACAGTATCGAAGATTGCGTCGTAGTCACGGATTATGACCGTAAAGTCTTGGGTTCTGTAGTCGATCACTTCGTTAGCGCCCAGCTCCTTAGCAGCATCTACGACTTCTGTTGGTACGGTAGTTGCCACATACGCGCCCAGGTGTTTGGCAATTTGGATGGCGACAGTGCCGATCCCGCCGGACCCGCCATGAATAAGAATTTTTTGCCCGGACTGCAAACTAATATGCTCGGTCAAGGCCTGTAGGGCGCTCACGCCGACGAGCGGGAGTGAAGCGGCTTCTGTAAGGTCGAGATTTGCCGGAGCTTTAGCGATTTGCTTGGGGCGGGTCGCGGCAAACTCTGCCAGCGCACCGCTACCACCGCCCATCACGTAAGCCTGTCCGTATACTTTATCTCCGGCCGCGAAACCGGTTACGTCCGCCCCTACTTCTACTACTGTGCCGGCGATGTCGCCGCCAAGCGTGGCCGGAAACCGGAGCGGTATGACATCCTTCATATAGCCTTCACGAATTTTACTGTCGAACGGGTTAAGACTGGCGGCCCGCACCTCTACCACTACCTGCCCTTCCCCTGCCATGGGCCTGCCAACTTCGTTAACCTCAACAACCGACGCGCCACCATACTCGCTAATCTGTGCAGCCTTCATACACACCCTCCATTCGTCCCTCAATTATACTCCTGGACAGTTAGTTACCATACAGACCACCCGCAAGAAGCGTATTATGCTGATGGCAATGGCAAACGGCGACAAACGATATTATCCACCACCTTCGGGCGCGGTTTATGGGCTGGGGTTTATCGGCGCGGTTATTTATTTTATCCAACAGGCGTCTGGCTTTTGGGAAATAATTCTAGCCATTTTAAAAGCCGTTGTTTGGCCGGCGATACTCACCTACAAATTACTGGAGCTGCTCAGGCTCCAGTAGCCGATGTATCAAATATCATAGAGTCTGTGCACCTCTTGGCGAATAATGGCCAATAAGAGGAGGCAGCTATTATGCACTTTAGAGATCGAGAAGAGGCGGGATGGATGCTCGCCGATGCTCTGGGTGAATATCAGGGGAAGGACGCCGTCGTATACGCGTTGCCACGTGGCGGAGTAGTGCTTGGCGCAGAGGTCGCCAAACGACTGGACGCACCGCTGGATATTGTCGTCCCACGCAAAGTAGGACACCCCGAACAGCCGGAGTACGGCATATGCGCCGTAACCGAGGACGGGCATCTCGTGTGCAGCAAGGAAGAGATTGCCCGGCTCGACCCGGCCTGGCTGACGACGCAGGTGCAAAAGCAGCAAGCCGAAGCAAAGCACAAGCGTAAAGAGTACGCGGCCGACCGCCCCGCAACACCGGCCAAAGGCAAGACGGCGCTTATTGTGGACGACGGCGTAGCGACCGGGCTTAGCATGCTCGCCGCCATCGAAGAGGTGAAAGATCGGAACCCAAAGAAAGTAATCCTCGCCACCCCTGTCATTCCTAACGACGCCGCCCAGCGGCTCAAACGCTACGTAGACGAGCTGGTCGCCCTGGAGATCCCCACTATTTATCTTGGCGCCGTAGGTGCTTACTATGAAAACTTTGACCGGGTCGAGGACAAGGAGGTTAGAAAACTCCTGAGCGACACCAAGAAGGAAACGGCGAACTCTAGGAAGGAACGGTAACGCTCCGAAGCAAGGAGCGTATGTGGTTTAAGAAGTAGAACGAGCCGGTCACTACTAATACGGGTTCCGGCCGCGCAAGCAGCATGTGAAATGCAGCTTCCGGATCGTCAACTATTTCCACCGACTTAGCGCCGTGGTGCCGTAAGCCCTCTATACGCTCCTTATTGTCTTCGCGTTCGATAGTCTCGCGACGATGCGCGCCATAAGCGGTAACTACCAAATGACGAGCCAACTTCCCCAATTCATCCGCCGCCCAATCTATTCGGTCACCTTGCCCAGATACAGAGCCGATCAAGGCAGCCATTGGTTGATTCCCATACATATGCTGCAAACTAGCTGCCAATGCATGGAACTTCTGTGCATTATGCGCCACATCGATAATTAATATCTTGCCGCCGATTTCCATGGTTTCCATGCGGGCCGGTATGTAGCTTTTCGCCGCTCGTTCTATCTCTTGACGATCAAGAGATGAGAACCCGTCGCGCTTGAGCACGAACTGCGCCGTCTCCAGAGCAAGCCCGAAGTTACGCCGCTGAAACAGGGGGAGAAAATCAAAATCAGCAGCCCTGCCGGCAGAGCTGAGCATGTGCAGATCGGCCTGTTTTTGCGCCGCCGCCTCTCGTATGGCATCCATCACTTCGCTGCTCTGGCGATTGCAAAAAACAGCGTTGTGCAGCTGAATAATTCCGGCTTTTTGAGCGGCAATTTCGGTCAGAGTGCTGCCCAACACTTTTACGTGATCGAAGCCTATATCAGTGATAGCGCACACTTTCTGTGGATCATCAAAGATGTTTGTACTATCCAGCAAACCGCCGACCCCCACCTCTACCACCGCATAATCTACCCGCCGGGCGGCAAACTCCCAAAACGCAAAGGCGACAAATAGCTCAAAATAGTTAGGAGTCACCCTGCAATTTTTGATCAACCCCAAAAACTGCGCAAAGCTGCGGCAAAATTCACCCTCGGCCAGCGGCATCATTCCAATCTGCACGCGCTCGTTAACCTCGTCTACGTGCGGCGAAACCGTCAGGCCGACACGCTTGCCTGCCGCCGTAAGCAGCGCAGCCGTGTAGTAGGCAGTAGAGGTCTTGCCAGATGTTCCGGCTACGTGGACAACCTTTAGACGCTTGTGTGGGCTGCCTAGGAATTCCAGCAATTCAACCATATGCTCCAAGCTGTAACGATGGCGCTTGGTAGCATCGACGAAGCGCTCGGCCGCCCGATGAACATCGGCAAACGACGTAATTTTCTGCTGCATTATCACTATTGTACCTGCGTACTCAACAATAAAAAACCAAACTCTGGCCCGACTATATGCAAATATTATTACATGTAAACAAATTGTGACTATCTGTCATGTTATTTGAACGGATTGGCGAACGCGGGGTGCGGTAGTTGCTCGGCAATACGGAGCAACTCATTGTATTTGGCGATGCGGTCGCTACGCGAGAATGAGCCGGTTTTAATTTGGCCGGTGTTGAGCCCGACGGCCAGGTGCGCAATGGTAGCGTCTTCGGTTTCGCCGGAACGGTGCGACATCACGGTGTTCCAGCCAGCCTGCTTGGCCATTTGGACAGCGTCGATTGTCTCGCTGAGCGTACCGATTTGGTTTGGCTTGATGAGAATCGCATTGGCTGCCTGCTCTTCGATGGCTTTCTTGAGCAACTTTGTGTTGGTGACCAGTAGGTCGTCGCCCACCAGTTGCACCTTCTTTCCCATGCGTGCAACGATTTGCTTCCAGCCGTCCCAATCGCTCTCGGCCAAACCATCCTCGATGGATACGAGCGGATATTTTGCGACGAGCGCCTCGTATTTGTCGATAAGCTGTCCGGTTGTGTAGGCTGCGCCTTCGCGGGCAAAGTTATAGCCGCCTTCGTCGGTCATCAGCTCGCTCGACGCCACATCGAGTGCCAAGGCAACATCGCCGCCAAGAGTGTAGCCGGCTTTGCTAACTGCTTCGCGAATAAGTTCGAGCGCTTCATCCGATCCGCCTTGTACGTTTGGAGCGTAGCCGCCTTCGTCGCCGACTGTAGTGGCGTAGCCTTTTTCTTTAAGAACTTTACCGAGCGCGTGATAGATTTCGCTGGCCATACGCATGGCACCGGCAAAATCTGTCGCACCGATGGGCATAACCATAAACTCCTGAATGTCCGTGGAGCCTTCGGCATGTTTGCCGCCATTCAGGATGTTGAGCATGGGCATGGGCAACGTGTAGGTGGTGTTGCCTACGAGTCCGCCAACATACTCAAATAGTGGCTGTTTCTTGCTAGCCCCAGCCGCCTTGGCAACCGCCAAGGAGACCGCAAGCGTAGCGTTCGCGCCCAGCTTGCTTTTGTTCTCGGTGGCGTCCAGCTCCAACAAAGCGTCGTCGATTGCCCGCTGGTCCATCGCGTCTTTGCCCACGAGAGCCGGAGCGATAATGTCGTTCACATTAGCCACGGCTTTAGAAACTCCCTTGCCTCCGAAGGCATCGCCACCGTCACGAAGTTCCAGGGCTTCTCCACTCCCAGTTGACGCGCCAGATGGCACGGCGGCACGGCCCAAGCTGCCGTCCTCAAGCAACACATCACATTCAACCGTAGGGAACCCGCGGGAATCAAAAATTTGCCTCGCAGTAATATTTTTAATCTTCATACTTTCTCCTTTGTGGCATATAATACTCGGATTATGAATACCGATGCAACCACTCGCCCGCAACAAAAAACTACCGCCCCGCTTCCGGGCCGCCTTCTCCTTGTCCGGCACGCCGAGTCCGAATGGAACCTCTTAGGCAAATGGACCGGCCGCACCGACGTACATCTAACCGAAAAAGGGCGCCATGAAGCCGCTCAACTAGGAGCGATCATACAGGACATTGAGCTGCACCACGCCTACACCTCCGAGCAAATCCGTACGGTCGAAACACTACTGCACTTGCTAGAAAAGGCCCAGAAAACCGGCCTTTCTCACGAACGCAGCGCTTATCTAAACGAACGTGACTACGGCGAGTACACTGGCCTGAACAAATGGGAGGTACTGGAGCAGCTGGGCGAAGACACCTTTACGCGCATCCGCCGCAGCTGGGACGAGCCAATTCCCGGCGGTGAAACCCTGCAAATGGTACATGAACGCGCTGTACCATTTTATAAAGAGCACATTTTACCCAAGTTGCTCGCCGGCAAAAATGTCATGGTTGTATCCCACGGCAACACCATTCGCGCACTCATAAAATATCTAGAAGACATTAGCGACGAAGGCATCGCCGAAGTCGAGATGCCATTTGGCCAAATCCTGCTATACCACGTAACGCCCGAGGGCAAGCGTCGCAGCAAAGAAGTCCGCCAGATCGACATCACGCCACCCCGAGCTTAAGGCTTGGGAAAAGTTACTTCTTGGATATTCTATTCGCCTTGTGCCTAGTCGCTAAAATAGTAGTACGCACCATAAAAAGCAGCCACTTCTGACGTCTAATATAATTCTAGATATGGTACGCCCGGACGGATTCGAACCGCCGACCCTCTGTTCCGAAGACAGATGCTCTATCCAGCTGAGCTACGGGCGCGTACCTCTGTAAGTATATCAAAATTACACCTTAGAAGTAAGGGCTTTGTCAAATGGCGCAGACCGAACAAGGTAGGTCAAAATTTTCACTTACTTTTCGAGGCCACCGCCCCGAGAATAATGCTTGTGTAACAGGTTGGGCAGGGTGGTGGGAATTTCCGGGCATTGTTAGGACACCCCTCAGATAATCCCTTTCTCGTAAGCTAATTGTAACGCACTTTTGTAGCCCAGGACTTTCCTGGGCTTTTTGTTGAGGCGGTCAACGACCGCGTCAACAAAACCCTGGTCGA
>DATDBJ010000066.1:0-4939 GCA_036524895.1 Saccharimonadales bacterium (SeqCode) | reverse complement strand
TCGACCAGGGTTTTGTTGACGCGGTCGTTGACCGCCTCAACAAAAAGCCCAGGAAAGTCCTGGGCTACAAAAGTGCGTTACAATTAGCTTACGAGAAAGGGATTATCTGAGGGGTGTCCTAACAATGCCCGGAAATTCCCGGGAGTAACATACACATATTATATCACATTATTGACCGCTAGACTTTATGGTGTGGTCAGCACATGCAGCCATGGGCCATAATGCTATAGCCGCAGGCGAACGAAATTTTCGTGGATGCTAGTTTTGCCGTGCTCGGTTAGCTGGCAACCCCGTAAGCCGCTCGTATACATCTAGGTGTTCTCGGCACATACGGGTTAGGGTAAAGCGGGCTTCGAAGTCTTTGCGGCAGGTGCGTCTGTCGATCGAGCCGATGTTTTGTATTGCCGAGGCGAGTTGGGCTGCCGTTTGGTCGCTTTTGTCTACTACAAAGCCGGTTCCCTTGTCCTTAATTACTTCGCCGATGGCGCCGCTGTTGGTGCCGATCACCGGCGTGCCACAGGCGAGGGCCTCTATGACAACCATGCCAAAGGGTTCGTCAAAAGTTGATGGGACAAGCGATGCGGCGGCGTTGCCTAAAAATTCCTGTTTTTCGGCATCCGTACGAAGAAAGCCAACATATTCGATGTCGCCGCCGAGTTCTGGCTCGATCTTTTCGCGCCAGTAGGTGTCTTTGCCGTGGCCGGTGTAATGCTTGCCGGCGATTTTGAGCTGATATTTTTCGTCCGGGTGGGCGGCGTTGTAGGCCCTGACGGCGGCGATGGCCAGGTGTACGCCCTTGGACTCGATAATACGGCCCAGGTAGGCCAGATACCGGCCTTCTGGTTGGTAGTTTGGTGCGAAGCGTGTTTCGTCCAGCCCATGATGGATGTTCGCCACCCAGTTGGTGTCTGCAGGCATGTCCGCGCGCTGGGCCACGGACATCGATATCCAGTTGAGGTGACTGTACTTTGGAAAGACATTCTTGTACTTGATTAGCAACTGGAACGGGTCGTGGTGCGTAAAGACGACTGGCTTGTTGCACAGCTGCGCGAACGGCAGCGCGATGTCCTCTTCGTTAGTATAAATATGCACAACATCCAGTTCGTCGTTGTTGGCCATCTGGAAGGCTTTGGCGATGATCTCGGCTTGCACCTGGCGCGCTAGCGATATAAAGGTGAGCGGATGTTTTTTGAGCAGATCAATATACGTATCGCCTCGCCCTGCCAGTTCTTGCTCGAAATAGCTTAAATCGGCCGTGATGTTGCGCGCTTTGGTGTTGGCTGGTCCGGGCGAAAATAACGTTACATCAACGCCCAGAGCTGTAAGCCCGTCTGCGAGCTCTAGCGCGAGCTCGCCGGGCGAGAATATAACATTAGGCAAAATATCTTTGTGTAAAAAGATATGCGGAACTACCAGGCCAACGCGCATGATGTGGCTTAACTACTTCTTGGCTTCGTCGCCGGAGTCTTTTTCGTCAAGAAAACTAAGATCTAACTCCTCGTCGCTTGCGCCGTCGTTGTCGCCGTAATAGCCGTCGGCGTCGGAGTGAATTTTGTCTGGTTGCATGTTGTCCCCTTTCAAATATTAAAGTATGCCTGTTCAAAGGGGTTTTGTAAATAATGTCGTAGCGGTTGATTCAGACTTTCTCCAGAGATCGACTTGCCTGCAATCGCCTCAAAATGAGAAGCGCCGTTGCTGCTGGTAGGTCGGCGTGCTTTCCTCTCAGGTGATTGGCGGCATTGCTTGGCGTATGCCAGCTAAAGCCAGGTATTTGCGGACGCCTTTTGAGCGTTACACTAAAAGGCAATATGGCAAGATCACGACCCAGCGACGCAGACGGCCCACCTCTTAGGCAGCGTGCTGCTTGTGTGCCATCCCTGGGATTGAGCCCGCTTATGCCAGTGATGTGCCTTTCGGCAACATTAAGGTAGGTGGCTATGTCGCCAATATGCCGGGCGACTTCTTTTGCGACATGCTCGTGGCTGCCCTCCTGAATGACTGGCAATTCGTGGCTAAGGGGCAGGCGCAGACCATGTCTCTTGCCGTCATTAAAGAGCGCTACGCATCCGTCTGCACAGCAAATTGCCAAAGCTGCTACAGGCAGGTGCAGGTGTCTGTCTAAGCCTCCTGGGGTTAGGTTTTCGGCCATTTTAATAGCGGAGTCATCAACAAGATTGGGAGAAATCATACTACGCACAATATGCATGCTTAGCCGTAAAACGTCTGTAAAGAACAATACATCGCATGTATCAAAAAAACACCGCGTGTGTTGGCGCGGTGTTTTTTTGTTAGGCTTAATGAACCTAGATTTCGCTAATAGCGATGTTGATAGATGGGCCCATTGTTGTAGCCATGTGGATAGCCTTAACGTAGGTGCTTTTTACGCTGGCGGGCTTGTTGCCTTTAACACTCTGCAAAACTGCGCGGGCATTTTCTTCCAGCTTTTTAATATCAAAGCTTACTTTGCCACAAGCGACGTGTACGATACCGGTACTGTCGACGCGGTATTCTACGCGGCCGGCCTTGGCTTCGCTAACGGCCTTGGCTACGTCGGTAGTTACGGTGCCGCTCTTTGGATTTGGCATTAAGCCGCGTGGCCCAAGTAGGCGGGCGTATTTGCCGAGTTTTGGCATTTGGGCCGGAGTTGCGATCAGGATGTCAAAGTTGATCTCGCCC
This sequence comes from Saccharimonadales bacterium (SeqCode), assembly GCA_036524895.1. GTDB lineage: Bacteria > Patescibacteriota > Saccharimonadia > Saccharimonadales > UBA4665 > PMNU01. The sequence continues at coordinate 2,263 of DATDBJ010000066.1, read as the reverse complement.
TTTTCCAGAGCCTTCAACACGTTCTCTACGCCGACGATGTCGGCGCCGTCTACCTTGGCGTCGTCAAAGACAGCAATGCGGACGGTCTTGCCGGTACCGGCTGGCAACACCAGGTTGTCGCGGATGTTTTGGTCGGCCTGGCGTGGGTCTACGCTTAGGTTGATGTGGAGCTCGACGCTGGCGTCAAACTTAACAGGGCTGGTTTTGGTGGCCAACTCGATAGCCTCAGCCAAGGTGTAAGCCTTGGTTTTGTCTACTAGTTCGGCTGCTTTGCGGAAGTTTTTGCCCTGGCGCTCCAGACGAGTGCGGGCCGGCTTGGTGTGCTGTTTTGGCTTTTCAGCCTCCTCTGCCTTAACTTCTGCGGCGTGCGCTTTGCGGTCTTCCTTCGCTAGCTTTTCTTCGGCTTCGGCGAGGCCCTTAGCGCTACGCTTGCCAGCCTTGGCGGTTGCTTTAACCTCTTCTGTAACTTCAGGAGTTTCGGCAACTATGGCCTCGACTTCTTGTTCTTCTACTGGTTTCTTGGCTTCTTCTGCCATAGTATTTATCCCTTCGTGGTTCTGGCGAGCAGCTGCTCTCCCACAAACTCTTAAGTAACTTAAAATTATCCTTCGACTACGACGCCCATGGAGCGGGCGGTGCCGGCGACCATTTTTTTGACGGCTGGGATGTCGTCGGTGTTCATGTCGGCAGCTTTTTCTTCGGCAATTTTGGTTAGCATTGCGTCGGTTAGCTTCTTGCTAACTTTTTCGCTGTTTGGGCGGCCGGAACCTTTGTCGATGCCCAAGGCGGCACGAATGCGGTCGTCGGTAGGCATGCCTACGACGCGCCAGTTCATGGTGCGGTCGTCAAAAACGGTGATGTGCACGGTAACGGTCTGACCCTGCATGTCTTTGGTTGCTTCGTTGAACGGGTTGATGAAGTCCATCATGTTCACGCCGTGCTGACCAAGGCTGCTACCGACGGGCGGCGCAGCAGATGCGCGGCCAGCCGGGATTTTCATCTTTAAGTTTGCTTTTACGGCTTTTGCCATACTATAGTCTCCTTTTTACGAGCGGCATATGAGTTAGAAGCCTCTTGCCTGCTCTCCTACCTTTAAGTAGTGCGTAACAGATGCAATTTTAGCGTAAATGGTGTAGTTTGTCCAGGTTTTGCTAGACGCGTTTGACCTGGAGGCTGTCCAGCTCTACCGGGGTTTCGCGGCCGAACATGTTGACCAAAACTTTGAGTTTGCCTTTGGCGGCGTCGATTTCGTTGATGGAGCCGTCGAAGCCCTTGAACGGACCGTCAATGATGCTGACGACTTCGCCCAGGCGGTAATCAATCTTGTGCTTAGGTTGCTCAAGACCCATACGTTTCTGAATTTTCTCAATTTCTTCGTCGCTCACTGGAGTTGGCTCGGTGCCGCTACCCACAAAGCCGGTCACACTTGGCGTATTGCGCACGATGTACCAGGCGTCCTCAGACATCTTCATCTGGACCATAACGTAGCCCTGGAAGATGCGCTTTTCGACCACGCGGCGCTTGCCGTTCTTGATCTCGATCATTTTCTCCTTAGGCACGAGGACCTGAAAGATCTTGTCCTTCATGTCCAAACTGTCCGCGCGTTGGCGGATGGACTCGGCTACTTTTTCCTCGTAGCCGCTGTAGGTGTGGATTGCGTACCACTGCTTGGTTGTGTCGTATCGTTTTGCGCTCATAAACTCTCTACTTAATTATTAATTGCTTAAATGCTTTGTCGAGGCCGTAATCTACCAGGGCGATGATGAGGCCGAAGACGATGGAAAAGATGATAACGGCCAGTGTAAGTTGCCATGTCTCGCGTCGGTTGGGCCAGGTTACTTGACGTAACTCTTTCCAGCTGTTGCGGAAATAAGTTGGCCAGAGTATGCGGCCGATGAACCGGAAGACCTTAAAGCGGCCTAATTTGGCGAATTGGCGGCCGATCCATTTAAAAGGTGCGGCGATGTATCCGAGCGTTAAGCGCAGAATGCCGTTCTTTTTGTTCGGCTTCGGTTGTGATGATCTCTCTGCCTTTTCGCGGACTGTCTCGGCCTTTTTGACCATCCGGCGTTTTGGTTTGTCTGTCTCCGCCACTTTTGTCTCCCCTATTAAAAGAGCTTACTAAAAATAGTAAGCTCCAACGAAGTCAAGCATACAACGTTTGCCTTAGCGGTGTCAAGCAGACCGCCGGGGCGTTTTGTGGCACTGTCCTGGGCTCAGAATGTGCCTGAATAGCACATTCTTCGTGCGGAGGTGCCACAAA
>DATDBJ010000065.1:0-3333 GCA_036524895.1 Saccharimonadales bacterium (SeqCode) | reverse complement strand
TTAGGCGGTCACTACGACGAACTTGTCGTGGCGCTAAAGAAGGATGATGAGATACGCGCCGCCTTTGAGGCGGCATGGCTTGCGCACGCAGTCGTGGACGGTCTGACGCCCGCGCACCACTATCCGTACGAAGAAAAGCTGGCCGAGATCCGTGGCGGCCAGGGGCTCGAAACCCGCAACACCATAAAAGACAAAGTGATCATGCCCGGCGAAACCCGCCGTGAAATGCTCAAGAATAACTGGAAAATGTGGGGACCCAAGGGGCTTTTGTCGTCACACGGCTTTTTTGAGTGGGGTGTGGCAGTTATGGTGATGCCGTTGACCGAGAAGCGCGTCGCGCTCGCAGAAGAAGATTTTCTGGATCTGGAGAATTATGGCATGTTAGGGCTTTTTCGCCGCAAGGCTAAAGAGATCGCTGCCCTTGGTGTGTACGAAGATTACGTGCGGCACGGTTGGACACCGGCGCTGGCGCGTCAGGTTCAAAAAAAAGTTGTCCCGGCAATTGTTAAGATGGTCACCCTAGCGTGGTACGCCGCCGCTATAGACGCCGGTGTTGCCGAAAGACGGCCAAAGTGAGAGTAATTGCAGGCCGCCTAGGCGGGAGGCTGTTTGAATCGCCGCATACGCATCGCACACATCCGATGAGCGATAAGGCTCGTGGCGCACTTTTTAATATCCTTGGCGATATAGAAGGCATGCATGTGCTCGACCCGTTTGCTGGCACTGGCGCACTGAGCTTTGAGGCGGTCAGCCGCGGCGCGGCAAGCGCGCTGGCTATAGAGAGCGACCGTCCGGCACAAAAGATAATCGAGCAAAATATCAAAGCCCTGGACCTAGAAGGCGAAGCCAAGCTGGTAAAAGCATCTGCGAATGCCTGGCTAACAACTAACTACGACGAGCAGTTTGACCTAGTGTTATGTGACCCGCCTCACGATGATCTCCAACCAAACTTATTGGTTAGATTGAGTAAGCGCGTCATGCCGGGCGGATTGTTGGTCTTGTCGTGGCCTGGCAGCCAGGGCGCGCCGGAGTTCACCGGCTTCAAAAAAATTGAGCAGCGCGGCTACGGCGATATGCAGCTGGTATTTTATCGCCAAATGCAGTAAAATTACCCTGTTAACAAACAATGCGCAAGTGGTGGAATGGTAGACACGCTAGCCTTAGGAGCTAGTGCCGTAAGGCGTGGAGGTTCAAGTCCTCTCTTGCGCACCAAGGTCTGACTCACATTTTTACGGATAGAAGGCCCCAGAATTTACTCTTGGGGTTTTTATTTTTTGCTTTGTTGTACGCACTCGGCCCGCTGAGTAGTATTCATCTCTGACGTATTTGTATGACAAAGTTATTTTTTGCACAGCCTCTGCCAGCTCTTGAAGCCCCAGGCGCTGAGGAATTTTTGGGCGGCATGCCGGCCGCTCTTGTATAGGCGGGTTTGCTCTTCGGCAGTTATGTCAAAGTCGGTAGCTTTGATTTTAAAAGTTTCGACAAACATGGTACGGGCGGTGGTGCAAGGATCGTCGACATGCATTTGGTCGTGAGCGTTGATCATCGTGGCCAGTAGGGCTTTGGCGAAACCGTAGGTATTTTTGATGGGGTTGGCTACCATATTGGCGTCGGATTTGCCGGATAGCTTTATGCCAAAGGTTGGCCAGTCCGGTGTGTTATCAAATAGATTGATCGGGAAGTTGGACAGCATGCCGCCATCTACAAGTATCTGCCCACCCAGCTTGACTGGCTCGTAAAAGAAAGGGATGGACATAGAGGCGCGCACGGCATCGGCTACATGTTGCTCGTCCGGGTTGAGGCCGTAGCGATGGTAATCCCAGGGCAGGCGCGCCAAGCGGCCGCCGGTGATGTCTGAGGCAACGACAACGAGCTTATAACGCTGTTCGGGCGGAATGTCTTTGGCCCACGGCTCGGTAATCTTGAGGTCGGCAAAAGTGCGCACGCCTAGCCTCTCCAGCTGATCGGTTAGCCAGTTGTGCAAATATTTGCCCTCGTAGATCCCTTGCTCCAATACTAAAGACGCGGTCTTGCCGCCAATGCCCAGCCTATCCAAAAAGCCGCTATCGCGGAACTTGGAATAGTCCAGATCGCGCATGGTTTTAAGCATCGTATCTATCGGCATGCCGGACGCTATAAGCGCACCAACAATTGCTCCCGCGCTCGTACCCGCTGCCCTACGCACCTGGTAACCAGCCCCATACAACTCTTCGATGGCGCCAACCAACCCAATGCCTTTGACGCCTCCACCCTCAAGAACTACATCACACCACCCGTTCATATTGCTTTGATTGTAGCGCGCGTTTTTAGGTTTTGCAAAATGATTCCAGAAGGTTAAGGAGCGCATCCGGATTCGGAAGATGATGAGAAGCTTTTGACGCGCCCGTGCCAATTTTGACCGTAAATGCTGATGCGGGCATGACAGCAAATAGATCTTCGTCTGTTACGTCATCTCCAGCGGCCAGAATAAAATCCCAATCATCCTTGTCTAGCCAGGAGAGCGCCGCCGAACCTTTGGTGGCATGGTCGAGCTTTATTTCTATATTTTTGTGGCCTTGCAGCATGACAAGTTCGTGACGAGCGACGAGCGGCTCAAGCCTGCTCAAGAGGTGAGGTGTTTCATTTGCAGCAGAATTTTCGTCTGCGGTGCGATAGTGCCACACGAGCGAACTGTCTTTCTCTTCAATAAACGACCCCGCGAGCACTACAACGCTTAACTCCATGGCAGTGCGTACGGAGCTCTTCCACTGGTTGTTGATAGGTCGAAGTGTTTGCCAGGGCTGCCGAGGTAATTTTGCGAAGAAGCCGTGCTCGGCGATCAGGGCGATCGGCAAGTTGCCAAGCCAATCTTCCAGTGTTTGTTTCGGGCGCCCGCTGATGATAGCAATTGTGGTGCGCGGATTTGCAGTTAAGCGTTCAAGTGCACGAAGGAGCCTGGGGGTGGGCGAGGCCTGTGAGGGAAGGAGGGCGAAATCTACTAGTGTGCCGTCGTAATCAAGCAGTAAAAGGCGCTTACGAGCCTTTTGATACGCGAGAGCGGATACATCTAGCATGTCATTGTTATTGTACCTGATGGCATAAGAAGTTCAAGCAAGGTAACGTATCGCACCGCCTTGACTCCTGTGCTATCCTAAACTAGTGAGAAAAAATAGGGTGTTGATAGTGTCCAACAGACTGCCAGTGAATTTTAGTGAGCAGGAAGGACATTTAGTTTGTGAGCGATCGATTGGTGGAGTTGCTACGGCGCTCGACGCTGTAGCCAAGCGCGTTGATGCACGCTGGGCTGGCTGGACGGGTTACGGAGGTATACTGGAGCCCGAAGAGTTAACAAAG
>DATDBJ010000064.1:0-6346 GCA_036524895.1 Saccharimonadales bacterium (SeqCode) | reverse complement strand
CTGGATAAGAGGCACGCCGATGCCGACAAGTGTTGTACCGGTACGGGCAAAACGCGCCATATACATCTTCATGAACAGAGGACCTACCGGCCAGACTCTCATCTTTAGCCGGTCGACGACCCTGCGACCGCCAAAAGTGCGCGCCCAACGGGTTGTAAAAAATGTCCCCAGCCCTATCAAAATTAATATTACCCACCAGAAACGCACGGCAAAGTTAGAAACCGCCAGCATTACTTTAGTAATAGCGGGAAGGTCGGCACCTGGCATGCCTTCGTACAAAATCTGCACTTGGGGCAAGACTTTAACAAGCATGAAGCCAACTACGGCCGTCATTACGAGTAGTACGATAATCGGATAAACCATAGCACCACGCACTTTACTCATAAGGTCGGCATCTTTCTCTTGCTGTACAGCCAAACGCTCCAAAGCCTTGTCTAGCGTACCGGAAGTTTCGCCGGCTGCCACAAGGCTAATATACACTCTGCTAAATGCCTGCGGGTGCCTGGCCATGGCTGCGGACAGCGTGGAGCCAGCTTCGACGTCGGCAATCACCTTGCCGATCACCACCTTAAGCGGCTTGCTCACGGTCTGCTGATTAACTGTCCTTAGAGCCTGTACCAATGGCAAGCCGGCATTAATGAGCGTACTTAATTGCCGCGAAAAAATGACCTTATCTTTTATTTTTACCCTGTTAAAGTGACTACCTAGGCCGCTCACACTTTTTTCAGCCAGCTTAATGTCGAGCGGCACCAGGCCTTCTTTGATGATCAGCTTACTGGCCGACTGCTCGTCTTCGGCCTGAACCTCGGCCTTTATGTCTTGGCCGGTGCTTGGGTCGCGCGCCGTATAACGATAGGAGAGCATAGCTTAGTAATTAGCCCCTCATCAACCTATCGAGCTCGTCTTGGTCGATCGCCACCATCCTGGCATCATCGTAGCTGATCGTGCCGTTATGGATAAGACTCACCAGTGTTTTATCCATCGACTGCATGCCAAATTCGGCACCGGTCTGGATAACGGCTTCAAGCTGATGGGTCTTACCCTCGCGAATAATGTTGCGCACTGCTGGAGTTGCCACCAAAATTTCGGCCGCTGCAATGCGCCCGCCGCCAATTTGCGGAATAAGGCGCTGGGACACGACAGCCATCAAAATGTTAGACAACTGTGCGCGGATCTGCGGCTGCTGGTGCGGCGGGAAAACGTCGATCATGCGGTCGATACTCTGTGAAGCGCTGTTAGTATGTAGTGTAGCAAATACCAAGTGGCCGGTTTCGGCGATCGTAATAGCCGATGCTATCGTTTCGAGGTCGCGCATTTCTCCGATGAGTACGACATCCGGGTCTTCTCGCAAGGCCGAACGTAAAGCGGCCGAAAAACTATAGGTGTCGTAGTGCACTTCGCGCTGTACAATGACTGATTTTTTGGAACGATGAGTGTACTCGATTGGGTCTTCGATAGTAATGATGTGCTCTGCCCGCTCGCTGTTAATTTTGTGGATCATAGCAGCCAGCGTAGTAGACTTCCCGGAGCCTGTCGGACCGGTAACCAGCACCAAACCACGGGGGTAGTCGGCAAATTTATTTACGGTTTGCGGGAGTCCTAGCTGCTCGATGGTTAAAATTTCGTTCGTTATGAGGCGCAAAGCTGCAGCTAAGTTGCCACGCTCGTGAAAAGCGTTCACACGGAAGCGGCCCAAGTCACCAAAGGCAAAACTAAAGTCAAACTCTTTGTCCTTGAGCAGAATCTGTTTTTGATCTTCGTCCAGAATGGCGAAAATCAGCGTTTCTACTGCTTCGTCGCTTAGTACATCAGCACCAGCTACAGGCATCAAAGTACCGTCCACCCTGATAATTGGCGGCAGGCCGACTTGCAAATGCAAATCTGAAGCTTTCTTTTTGACGACTTCTTCCAGGAGTACTTCGATGCGTGGTTGGCCTTGCATGTGTTTTTTCATCCGTTTTACTTTAGATTTTACGCGCTTCCCGCGCCTGCTACCCGATTTATTTCAGTGAGCGTCGTATATCCGTTTAGCGCCTTCAGATAACCATCCTGTCTCATGGTGACCATGCCTTGGGATATGGCCATCTTCTGAATCTCGCTGCTTGGAGCATGCTTCAGAATCAAATCTTGTATCTGCTCCGTGACACTAAAAACCTCGAATATACCCATGCGACCCTTATACCCACCGGGCGCATCGGGGCTGTCCATGCCCTTAACCAAAGTATAAGCGTTTTGACCGGCAAGTGGCAAGGTTTTATACCCTAAGTCCTCTACAGCCTTTACGACATCTTCCTGCGTCTTGGGCAACAAATGCCCGAGCGTTTGACGGATCGCCTCTGTTTCGACTTTGTCGGACTGATATGTTTCTTTTTTTGGCCCAATGCGGCGCACCAAACGCTGACCAATCACAGTGCGGACCGTGCTGGCTATTAAGAATGGCTCGATGCCCATGTCGAGCAAACGCGGCAAGATGCCGGCTGCAGAATTAGTGTGCAGCGTGCTAAAAACAAGGTGACCAGTTAGGGCCGCTTGCACTGCCAGTTCGGCGGTTTCTTTGTCGCGAATCTCCCCCACCATAACGACGTCCGGGTCTTGGCGCAAAATAGACCGCAAGCCATTACCGAACGTCAAACCAACATCGGCATTGACCTGAATCTGATTAACGCCGGGCATTTTGTACTCAACCGGGTCTTCTAGGGTGACGATGTTGATCGCATCACTCTTCACCTCCTGCAGGAGAGCGTAAAGTGAAGTAGACTTACCGGATCCGGTGGGCCCGGAGGTCAGTATCATGCCGCTCGTACCCTTGATGCCTTCGCGGATAGTTCGCAGTGCCCGGCCAGTGTAGCCCATGTCCTCCAGTTTGAGGCTGGTTCCGCTCTTATCCAAAAGGCGAATCACCACTTGCTCACCCCACACCGTCGGACTAATGGCAATACGCAAGTCGATATCCTTACCCGCAGCGCTAATGCTAAACTCGCCGTCCTGAGGTATACGATGCTCGTCGATCTTGAGGTTGGAGAGAATTTTAATACGCGACACCAATGGCGGCTCGGTGCTCTTGGGCAAACGCAAAATCTCGCGCAATATCCCATCTATGCGGCAACGGATCTTCAGAGAATCCTGGAGCGGCTCGATATGGACGTCGCTCGCACCGTTTTTGGCAGCGTACTCCAAAATTGTCGAGAGTGCCTTGCTGATTGGTGAATCCTGTACGATTGTCCTGATATTTCTATCGCTTGGGTCGCCAAGAACGTTCGCCATATTAGGAGCCAGTTCGCCCGTCGGGCTAGCAATACTACCGATCTCGCCTACAACTTTATCGGAAATGTCAGATTGATATTGGCGCAAAACCTGTCGAATACCAGCCTCGGAGGCCGCATAAACTTTAAGCGGCCGGCCAATTTTGTTGCTCAAAAAGTCCACCGCCTGCACGTTGTCGGCATCCAGCATGGCAACCACCAAACGGTTTTGCATTTCGCCCAAAGGTACGGCCATGTAGCGCTCCGCTACCTCTTGCGGTAACAAATCCAAAGTCGCCGAATCCACCTTGGCAGTACCCAGGTTAACGTATGGAACTTTGGCTGCCTGCGCAACAACTTTAGTCAGCGTTTCGTCGCTGACGTTACCAGCGCTCACTAGCAAGCTGAGTAATGGAGAATTTTCTCTTGCTGCTTTCTTTTTGAGTTCAGCAAGCTGTTCCTTCGTCAAAGCACCCTCACTCACAAGCGTGTCCTCAACCTGCTTTTGGGCGGCGGTAGATAAAACGCTCATGCCAGCACTCCTCTATTGACGATCTGAGTTGAAAGGATTAGGGTTACTGTTTCCACCAATTTGAATCTGTTGCGTCGGGTTAACTGAGTCTGCATTAAAAAACTTGGATGACGGCTCGGTAAATTCCGGACCGATTGCATCGACATTTTCTGCAGTCTGGCTTCGATTTTGCGGCGAGGAAAAAAGCCAACGAGACACCACCAGTGACATAACGGCACTAATAAAAACCATAACAAAAATCAAGGTAAAGTCTTTTTGCTTCACCGGACTACCTCCGTTTTTATCTCAAGGCTCTTTTCGGGCTGATAAAAAGTCTGTGCGCTTATAGTAGCGGTCATGCTGCTTTCACTTCCTGAAAGCTCAATCGTCTGGATCTGGAAAGGCCTGATGGAGCGAAGAAGTACGTCAACTAACCCCTGAACCGAAGTATAAGCTCCGGCAACCTGTACCTGGAACGGCATCGCAACTGGCTGAGGATCAGGACTGGTCTGCTTGCTCTCCTGGATAGCCTCTTGGTCCGTACCGCTGATACCCATAATCTTTAAGCTTTGGCCGATTATTACTTTTTCAAGGCTGGTCGTCAAGGCCGGAAAGTCGTATTTACTGGGCAAAGCATCCAATACCAGTTTGGCGTTATCGCCGTCTTTGTCGCCAGTACCCTTTACACTGCCAGCCAAAGCATTCGGGTCTTGGACCACAAATACCTTGTATGCCTGCTCTAGGCTGTCGCGCGCGGCTAAGTCGGCCTCTAATTGTTTAAGGGCTGTCTTCTTGGCATCAATTACCCTATTCTGATAGCTCAACTGACTGACGAGTGACTTGCCGGCAACCAGCGCAAAAACAAGCACGAAAGCCGCTGCAGTACAGGCAATAACAATTGCGCTGTTGGCCTTGCCGATGAGCGACCGCTTGGTAAATGAATTAGTCCGCGCCATCTTTATAGCTCCGCTTCCGATTCTTTGAATAATTCTGAAGGCTGTTCTGTCTGGGATCGCGTAGTAATCCTATTAGGGACCGTTAGCGTAACTTCCTCGGACTGGCTGAATATTAAGGGGTCAAACTTAAAGGTAATGGTGTAGGACGCGCCCTTGATATCGCGACCGAATGACGAAAGCACGACGCTAGAAAATGCGCGCTTCTCTTCTTTTGGAGATTTTTCAGTGTGATACGTCGTAAACTTCAGCGTGTCGGCAAATGTATTCACGGTTACAAGCGTGTCAGCCGAGCCGCTAATGGTAATAGTCTGCGTTACGAAGTCCGTGTTCATCCTCGAGATGCTGGCCGCAGTTGGCGTTGATTGAGTTATAAAGCCGAATATTCGGGATGCCACGGGCTTGCTTTCGTGCAACGTGGGCAGAGCTTTTAGCTGATTTTGTACGGTGAGCATCTTGGTCAAGTCATTAGTATCCTGGAGTTCGTTGCTCGCGGACTTAATATCTTTATTAAGGTCAGCCAAACTCCTCTTTTGCACTACGAAAACTATCGAGACCAACGCAGCAATAATAACGACGCTGGCGATAATTGTAATCGTAGACGCCAGCAAAACCAGGTGCTTTTGTCTACGGGCTCGTAGGTACTGGATCTTTATGTCCGGCAGTAAATTAAACTGAATCATTACTCAACCCTCTCCGCAAGACCAGCGGCCACACCGAAGTGGTTGGATACGGCAAGCAATTCATTCTGGCGGTCTGACGCAAAGGATACGTTGCGCCAAGCATTGCCAATCTCTACCTCTATGCCAAATTTGTTGGCCAAATGCAAAGGAAACTCCGGCAAAGCCGAGGCGCCACCGGTAACTACAATGCGGCTCACAGGCGTGTCAAGATAACGGCTCTGGAAAAATTTGATCGATTTATCTATCTCGCCCGTCAAAACGTCTATCGTACCGCTAACTGCGTCGTAGATACGGCCCTCTAACTTTTCCCTAGACAGGCCGAACTTAAATACAAATTGCCTTGCCTGCTTGTCGTCGATGTTAAGGTTTTGGGCAGCCGAGCGAACTACGGCCTCGGCGCCAGTTGGAATGGACCGTGTCAGGCGGGGCGCACCAGCGAGAGTCACCACTAGGTCGGTTGTCCGGCTTCCCATATCGAGCACCATCTGGGCTTGAGGTGAGTCGCCTGCGATCAAGGCCCTGGCGAGCGCTAAATTGTCCGGTTCAAAAGCCACTACGTCAAGTCCGATAGATTCGAGCATGTCTAAACGCTGTTCGACAAAATCATTTTCTACACTCGAAAGCAACACTTCTTCTTTAGTCTTGTCTTTTGGCGAGTCGCCGATAATTGCCCAGTCCATCTTGGATTTATCAAGCGGCGTAGGAATAAGCGAGTCAGCCTGGTAGCGAATAGCTTTGGCAAGTTCGCTCGGCGGCAAACGGTCAAAATCTACTACTGCAGTGAAAACCTTCTGCGATGGAATCCCAACGGCAACATTACGCGTGCTCATATTGGCCTGTTCTACAAGTTCCTTAATGATTTGCGCCAGGCGCTGCTGGTCGGTCTTGGAGTCGCTCAGAACAAGGCGGCTGTCCACAGGCACATATGCATAACGGAGCAAGCTTTTTACCGGCCCG
>DATDBJ010000063.1:0-10592 GCA_036524895.1 Saccharimonadales bacterium (SeqCode) | reverse complement strand
CTTCGGCTTCGTTGGCATTTAGCTTGCGCACTTTCCGCGTTACCAAGACGGCGCAAGCAATGTATACAATTGCAAAAACAATAAGCGACAGCACGAATATAGGCGCCTTGCGCGCAAGCAATATTGACGTAAACACCAGCGCCCATATCAGGCCGATAAGCTGGAATACTGTTACGTCGGTAAAGCGGGTGTATGAGTTGGCGAGCTTGGATGTTTGCGAGACAAGCGAGCCGCCAAAGTGGTTGGCGTGGAACGAGGCGCTGAGCTTTATGAGGTGAGCAAAGACCTGGCGGTTTATGTCGCGTATTACCAGGCCTTCAAGCTTCCAGTTAAAGTAGATGACAATCCGCCACAGGATAATCCCACCCAGCGCCTCAAGCCCAATGACGAGCAGCAAGTTGGAGCCGAAGCTGCCCCACAGGTCACCCTTGGTAAAATCCTGAGTGCTGAGCCGGTGCAGAATATCGGCAATAATCAGGGCAGGCAGGAAACGCAGGAACAAAATCGCGAACGGATGCGTCAAGAGCATGCCAAAAAACAAACGCGGATAGCGCATTTGGTGATCTAGGTAAAATTTGATAGTTGCTTTGATAGTTTGTAAGTCGGTCATAGAGGCTCCTGAGGCTTGGGAGCTGTAAGTTGCAATAAGTAGCTATTTGTAAATGAGGAGTGCAGGAGGTGCCTATCTGCGGAAAGCGCCGCCGATGTATCCGTCGATTGTGGTTTGTGCTGTCATTGTGGCCGCCCTTCCTTTAGATGCTAAATACCAATTCTCATTATACCCTTCAAGTCAAGTAAACAGATAAAAATACGTAGCTTTGTTAACAACGTACTGTCAAGGTAGGTCATCGACGTATAGCCAACAACAGAGGTAGATGATATAATAGTGCCAATGCAGAAAATATTGCTTTATTACAAGTTTGCGCCAATTTCCGACCCGGAGGCTATCCGGCTATGGCAGCGTGCGTTATGCGAAAAGCTCAATTTACGCGGACGCATCCTTATTTCCAAGCATGGCCTCAACGGCACCGTTGGCGGCGATCTAGACGACCTCAAGGCCTATGCAAAAGAGACCAAAAGCTATGCCGCCTTTAAGAGCACGACTTTTAAGTGGTCGGACGGCGGACGCGAGAATTTTCCAAAGCTAAGCATCAAAGTGCGTGACGAAATCGTGACGTTTGGTGCAACCGATGAGCTAAAGGTGGATGAGAATGGCGTAGCAGGCGGCGGCAAACACCTTAAGCCCGAGGAAGTGCACAAGTTGGTCGAAGCGCGCGGCGACGACGTGGTGTTCTTTGACGGCCGAAACGCATACGAAGCGGCCGTCGGCAAATTCAAAGACGCCGTCGTCCCCGAAACCCGCACCACACGCGATTTTCTCAAAGATCTGGAAGGCGACAAATATAATGACATCAAAGACAAGCCGGTCGTAACCTATTGTACCGGCGGTGTGCGCTGCGAAATCCTGAGCGTGCTTATGAAAAACCGCGGCTTCAAAGAGGTCTACCAAATTGACGGTGGCATCGTAAAATACGGCGAAAAATACGGCGACGAAGGCTTATGGGAAGGTTCGCTGTATGTCTTCGATGGGCGCATGGGTACCAAATTCTCCGGCAAGGCCAAAGATATCGGCGTCTGCGTCCACTGCAAAGGCAACACCAGCAACTATGAAAACTGCGCGCTAAAGAGCTGCAATAATCTGGTTCTGATCTGCGAAAACTGTAAAACAAACAAGGAAGTTTGCTCCGACGCTTGCCAAAAAGAATTCGCCGCAACTCCCGCCGCCTAATCTCTAGCGGCCTAACGACAGAGGGCAAGGATCGATTTCTTCTGGTGTCTCTAATTTGTGTCGGGCGGTCCGAACCTAGATCATATTGCTTTCGTTACAACCCCAAATATTTCACGCAGTTGGTACAATATAAGAGTGAACGAAGTGCTGTCAGAGAAGCTAAAACAATTGCCCACCCAGCCGGGCGTATATTTTCATAAGGACGCCGGCGGTGAGATTATTTATGTTGGCAAAGCGGCGGTGCTGCGCAGCCGGGTGCGGCAGTACTTTCAGAAGAGCCGGGCGCGCGACCCTAAAACCGAGGCGTTGGTAGCAGAGATCGCCGACACCGACTGGATGGTGGTGGACAGCGAAATAGAGGCGCTGTTTCTCGAGGCCGAAATGGTGCGCCGCTACATGCCGCGCTACAACATTTTGCTGCGCGACGATAAAAGCATGACGTATATCCGCATCGACTACGATAGCGACTATCCAACCGTTAGCACAACCCGCCGACCGCTCGATGACGGCGCCAAGTACTTTGGACCATACCTTAGCATGTTAAGTGTTCGCCAGGCACTCAAAGTCTTGCGCCGTATTTTTCCTTACGCCGTTAAGCATGCGCACGGGCAGAAGCGCGCCAGCCTGTATTACCACATCGGACTCGACCCCGGCCTGGAGGATGGAAAGACGTCGCTCGCGGATTATCGCGCCAATTTGCGCCGCTTGATGGCTGTCATTGAGGGCAAGAAGCTTACTATTGAGCGGGAACTCGAGAAAGACATGCAGGCCAAAGCCAAAGCGCAAGATTTTGAGGGTGCGGCAAAGGCCCGTAACCAACTTTTCGCCCTGCAGCGGCTCAGCAAGCAAGTTATTTTTAGCGACAAAGAATTTTTGGACATAAGCAAAGACCACGCCTTGGCCGAGCTTGTTGACTTGCTAGGGTTTGAGAAATTCCCGGTCCGGATTGAGGGCTACGACATTAGCCATATGCAAGGCAGCGACGTGGTGGCTAGCATGGTTGTTTTTACCAACGGCGTGAGCAATAAGAGCGAGTACCGTAAGTTCAAAACGCGCAAAGATCACAACAATGACTTCTATAATATGAACGAGACAATCAAGCGGCGTCTGAGCGAGAAGAATCGCAAGACATGGGGTATGCCGAGCCTGGTGATTATCGATGGCGGCAAAGGCCAGCTAGACGCGGCCATCCAGGCGCGTGATGAAATGGGCTGCGATAGTATCCCGTTTATCGGCCTGGCCAAGCGCGAAGAGCAAATTGTCATCCAGAAAGAAAAATCAAATGTCTCGCTCAACGCTAGCGCGTTACACAAGCTGGGCGGATATGCTTCCGAAAGCCAAGATTTTTTACTTGTAAATATTCCTCACACCACTAACCTAATCAAACTGCTCCAGCGCATACGCGACGAATCCCACCGGTTTGCGGTTAGCTACCATAGCGTTCTAAAACAAAAGCGACAGACAAAATCCGCTCTGGACGAGATACCCGGCATCGGCCCGGCTACCCGAA
The DNA here is from genome assembly GCA_036524895.1 of Saccharimonadales bacterium (SeqCode). Classification (GTDB taxonomy): domain Bacteria; phylum Patescibacteriota; class Saccharimonadia; order Saccharimonadales; family UBA4665; genus PMNU01. The sequence continues at coordinate 7,293 of DATDBJ010000063.1, read as the reverse complement.
AAAAACTGATCCGTCATTTCGGCTCTCTGCGTGCGGTAAAAGATGCGTCGCAAGAAGAGCTCGCTCAAGCCGTAGGCGCAGCAAAAGCCAAGCAAGTCGGCGGCTATATTTCAAAGCCCGGTGGCTTGTAAGCGGCTGTAGTCGCAATAATGTAGTATACTGAGATTCGTCATGAGCGACATATTTGGGAGTGATTTCTTTACAGGAAATAGAGAGCGCTTGCGCCAACTATTTACCGGCACCGCGCCGATTGTAATTACTGCGAACGGGCTGTTGCAGCAAGCTACCAGCGAGCCTTATAAGTTTAGGCAGGACGGCAGCTTCTGGTATCTGACCGGCATTGACGAGCCCGACATTATTTTGGTCATGGACAAGGGGCGCGAGTATCTGATCGTCCCGGGCCGCGAAGCTTCGCGAGAGGCATTTGACGGCGCTATCCAATTTGAGGATCTTGCCCGTCGCTCGGGCATTGCAGATATTCTCAACGAAAAAGACGGCTGGAAGCAGCTTAGCTCCCGCGTCAAGAAAGTGCGCCACGTCGCCACGCTGGCCGCAAACCCTCCGTATATTGAGGGCCTGGGAATGTACGCCAACCCCGCGCGGGCAATGCTCATCAAGAACTTAAAAGAGATAAACAGCGAGCTGGAGCTTTTGGATTTGCGCCAACACGTCTCGCGCATGCGGATGGTTAAGCAGTCGGCGGAGCTTGTAGCTTTGCAGGCGGCGATAGATATAACGCTGGACACACTTAAAGAGGTGACGCGACGCTCGCAGCTTGTAAAATACGCCTATGAATATGAGGTAGAGGCAGATATTACGCGCGGATTCCGCAGGCGCGGCAGCGAGGGTCATGCTTTTTGGCCGATCGTTGCCGGCGGCTCAAGGGCCTGCGTGTTGCATAACATCAATAACAATGCGCCTCTTGCCAGTGACGAACTGCTAACGCTGGACGTTGGCGCCTCTGTTAATCATTACTGCGCCGACATAACCCGGACAATCATATTGGGCGAGCGAGCCTCGCGCCGCCAACAAAATGTGCACGAGGCTGTGCAAGCGGCGCAGGATTACGCATACTCGCTGTTGAAGCCGGGCGTCATGATCGCCGAGTATGAAAAACAGATGGAGCAGTTTATGGGCGAAAAACTGCGCGAACTCGGGCTGATCAACTCCATTGAGCGGGACTCGGTCCGCCATTATTTCCCGCATGCTACCTCACACTTCTTAGGCATAGATGTTCACGATTCCGGTAATTACGACCATCCTCTGGAGGCGGGGGTAGTCATGACTGTCGAGCCCGGCATTTACATACCGGAGGAAGGCATTGGCGTTCGTATCGAGGATGACGTACTAATCACGCCTGACGGCTGCGAAATTCTTAGCAAAAAATTACCGCGCGAGCTGTGATACAATACCGTTAAAGCAATGGACAAAGGCCTTATTTATCGTTTTTTGGTACGTTGGTTCGTATGCGGATTAGGGCTATGGATCGCGGCCGGAATTTTAAGCACGAGTATCGAATTCGAAACTTCGGGCAGCAAACTATGGGTCGTTGTCGTGTCCGGCCTTATACTGGCGTTGATCAATTCGGTTATTAAGCCGCTGGTTGTACTGTTGAGCTTGCCAGCGATTTTACTCACGCTCGGCCTATTTATGGTGGTTATTAACGGCTTTTCGGTCCTCCTGGCTAGTTGGCTCTATGAACCGCTACATGTTACTAATTTTTGGATTGCAATGCTTGCCGGAGTCATCATCGGGCTGGTAAACTACTTAGTGACGGCTATTTTGGAGAGCCAGGAGCGAAAATGACGATTTATAACTACATTACGATTGTTTCGATGCTGCTAATGTCCTTCCTGATCTTAATTCAAACACGGGGGGCGTCTTTGGGTGCCGGCCTTGGTTCTGCGGGCGAGATCAACACCGAGCGCCGCGGTACCGACAAAACTATTTACCAGCTTACAATTATTCTGGCGGTAATTTTTTCCGGATCGTTGCTCGTAGGGATCCTGGTAGCTTAAGGGCCGAAGGCCTATGCCATTTGGTAGATTAAAATCAGGCGGCATGCCGAAACTTAAGTTCCGGCGTCAGCGTGCGATAAAGCTGCGTTTTCGCAGGCATTTGCGGCTGCAAAAACGCCAGGTGGAAGAGTTTGGCGCGCAGGCCGAGCAGCGGCTGGAGGATGATTTCTTTAAGCGCCTGGAGCGCTTGGCGCATGTGCGGCGTTTTGTAACTTCGTGGTTGCTTTTGGTGGTGCTGCTGATTGGCGTTGTTGTAGCCCAAACCCGTAGCCTGAACGGCCATTATCAAGCGCTGGCCGCGGCTCCGGGCGGAACGTACGTCGAGGGTATTCTGGGTACGTTTACGAACGCCAATCCAATGTACGCTACCGACATCGTGGACACGAGCGTCTCCGAGCTGATTTTTGCCGGACTACTCACCTATAATCAAAATAATCAGCTGACAGGGGAGTTGGCCGAGAGTTGGAAGGCGGACGGCTCGGGTACGGCTTATACAGTTAAGCTTAAGCCTGGCCTAACCTGGCACGACGGCAAGCCGCTAACGGCGGGCGACGTGGTTTTTACCTACCAGGTTATCCAAAACCCGGATGCCCGTTCGCCGCTTTTTGGTAGCTGGAGCGGAATCGCTATATCGGCTTTAGACGACAGGACGGTTCTCTTTAAACTGCCTAATCCGCTCGCGTCATTCCCTTACTCGCTAACCACCGGAATTGTGCCAAAGCACATCCTCGGTGGTGTGCCTATGGCCAATATGCGGTCGGTTTCTTTTAACAGTACGCAGCCGGTGGGCGCCGGACCTTTCCAGTGGCAGGCCATAGAGCTGAGCGGTGGGTCGGCCGATAAGCGTCAGGAGAAGATTGCGCTGAAGCCGTTTGACGACTACTATGCCGGAAAGCCCAAGCTAAACGGCTTTGTTATACGAACTTTCAGGGACGCGGACAAGCTTGTTAAAAGTTTTCAGGAGCAAGAGCTCACTAGTATCGTGGGTTTGACTCAAGTTCCGGATCCTCTTAAGGATGACGGTGTGCTGCGGGCGTACAATTTGCCACTTACTGCATCGGTCATGACATTCTTCCGCACCCAAGATGGCGTGTTGGCCGACAAAAGGGTGCGCCGGGCTCTAGTTCAGGCAACCGACAGACAGAGTATTGTCGATAGCCTGCAATACGCCACAAGACCGGTGCGTCAGGCACTCCAAAAGGGACAACTGGCTTATGATCAAAAATATGACCAGCCGACTTTTAGCTCCGCTGCCGCAGCTCAGCTGCTTGATGAAGCGGGCTGGACGACAGGCAAGGAGGGCTTGCGCTATAAGGATGGCGCGCCTCTGACTTTTACCTTGTATTTATTGGATAATCCAGAATACAAATCGGTAGCTAGTCAGCTTGCCAGGCAGTGGAGGAGCGCGGGCGCAGATGTAAAGCTTATGCCGCAAAGCGAATCGGACTTTCAGGGAGTATTGTCATCGCCGGATGGCTCATCCGGTGGCTACGACGCGCTTCTATATGGCATTTCTATAGGAGCTGATCCGGACGTGTACGTGTATTGGCACAGCTCGCAGTTGGATCCCCGATCTCCGTCGCGCCTCAATTTATCTCAATACAAATCAGCCGCGGCCGATGCGTCCCTCGAAGCCGGCCGTACGCGCCTCGATCCGGCTCTTCGCGTCGCCAAGTACCAGCCATTCCTGCAGTCCTGGCAAGCGGACGCGCCAGCTCTAGGCTTGTATCAGCCGCGCTTCTTGTATCTGACCCGCGGAGCAGTGTACGGGCTTGAGGAGAAGTTTATCAATGCCGATACAGGACGCTTTTATAACGTGCACAATTGGCAAATAAGAGAAGAATGGTCAACTTCTACAGAGTAGGCGTCTGCCGCGACTTGTTATTTTGAGCTCCCTGCGCTACAATTACCCCCGTTATATCATGCGCGAGTGGCGGAATTGGTAGACGCGCTAGTTTCAGGTACTAGTGAGCTTAACACTCGTGGAGGTTCAAGTCCTCTCTCGCGCACCACTGTGTGATTAAGGACTCCTCGGAGTCTTTTTTACTCTGTTGAGGCGAGGTTCTAACCAAAACAAGTGTTCTTTAAGAGCGGCCAGTCGCTAATTGTGTAGACTTTATTGCCGACCGTATAACTGACACAGAGTCTACAGGAGGTGTTTCTGTGCGTGCGCCTAAGGATATTCTGTGGGAGGGCGGGCAATGCTTGAGGCATACGACCACTGCAAAGCCGTTAGTAAATACAGTGACAAGTTTAAGGCTGTTGCTACTGGGTGCGCGAAGACTGCTCCGTAGGTTCAGGGTTGGATAGGAATGCTACAATGTCGTGATAATCGAGGAAGTTATTTATGAGTGCTACATTTATTGTACCCGAAGAGGTTATTAGAGAAGAAGCGGCGAGGGACGGTGTGACGCATTTTGTTACTGGCATAGCTATCATAAGAGACGGCAAGGTGCTTGTTGTGCGCCGCGTAGCCAATGATTTTCTTGGCGGCTTTTACGAGTTGCCTGGTGGCGGTGTTGATCCGGGTGAAGCTTTTGCAGAAGGTGCTATTCGTGAAACATTTGAGGAAACCGGACTTAAGGTGTCGGCTATTGTCGGTATGTTTGCGAGCTTCGATTATGCAACCAAGACAAAGCCCAAGGTGAGGCAGATCAATTTTATCGTTGAAGTTGAGCCGGGTGTGGTTACGCTAGAGCCAACGGAACATGACGCGCTGCTTTGGATTGGGCCGGAAGACATCGCAGGTTTACACACGACTGACGAGATGAGGACGTGCCTGAGAGCAATCTTCGCAAGGTAACCCCTCCTGTCTTTTGAGATGAGTCCTACCTGGCGGATTTTTAATTTTTCCGCTCATGCTATAATGCGATTATTGGAATAATATTGCCAGGGGGATATGACAATGGATCCGAACGCTAACAATCAACAACCAACGCAAACACCAACACCAATGTCAACGCCGCCAGCCGACCAGCCGGCGCCTATGCAGCAACCCGCAATGCCGTCTGTGCCTACCGGGACGCCGCTTACCGCCGACCCGACATCCCCGGTCTCTATGCCGATGCCGCCAGCACCTGAGCAAGTTCAGGCTCAGCCAGCTAAGAAGGGCAAGGCTGTCTTGGTTGTTGTGCTACTTGTTGTAGTTGTCGCCGCAGCCGTAGCTGCTTATTACTTTACGGCCTAGTACGGGAGTTTGGAGTCATATAGCTTGGCTTTATGGTATGATTATTGAGCATAAGCTTAATTCTATGCTCAAGTTTAAAGATTGGGGAAATGCGTAGTCTATGAGCAAGGTAGCCCACTACTTGCAAGAACATTTGGTCGGTGAAGTCATGACCTCGGCAGACGCCCGCCGGTATTTTTCTACAGATGGCAGTATTTTGTCCGTGCAGCCCGCAGTGGTAGTCTACCCTCGTAGCGAGAACGACGTACGCAAGGTCGCGCGTTTTACATGGCAGCTGGCCGAGCGCGGTCGCGTAATTCCTATGACTGCTCGCGGTGCCGGCACCGATCAAGGCGGGGCGGCACTCGGCAGTGGTATTATTATCGCGTTCCCGGCGCACATGCACCGTATCTTGGAGTTGGACGACAAAAGCGGCGTCGTGATTGTTGAACCTGGAACTAATTACGGCAAATTGCAACAAACTTTGCACACCCATGATCGTTTCCTGCCGCCCTATCCGGCTAGCTTGGAGTATTCCACTATCGGTGGTGCCGTGGCGAATAACGCTGCCGGTGAAAAGAGCGTGAAGTATGGGTCTACGCGCGATTTCGTTAAGTCCTTACGAGTGGTGCTGGCCAACGGTGAAGTTATTGAGACAGGCCGCCTTAGCAAGCGCGACCTCAACAAAAAACTTGGGCTAGCTACATTTGAGGGCGAGATATACCGCGCCATGGATGCTCTGCTCGAGGAGAATCAGGCGATCGTCAATAAGGCGGCACTGAGCGTCACCAAGAATTCCGCCGGTTATTTCTTGAATGATATCAAACGCCGCGACGGTTCGCTGGATCTAACGCCGTTGTTTGTCGGCTCCCAGGGGACGCTTGGCATTGTTACCGAGATTACGCTTGAGACCGAGCAGTACAGCCCCGTCACGACATTGCTTGTAGCCGGCTTTGACAGTATAGAAAAAGCCCAGGGCGCAGTGCTTGAGCTACGCGACCTGCCTGAGACGCCAAGCGCAATAGAAATGGTAGACGATCAGCTTTTGGCTTTTGTCGACAAAGTGAACCCCAACTTGCTTAAAGACGTAGTAGCCAAGCCGTTCCCTAAAATTATGCTGTTAGTTGAGTTTGACAACCCCAGTGGTCGCATCCAGAAGAAAATGGCAAAAAAAGCCCGTAAAATTTTGGAACATTCCGCTGCGAGCGTGCAGGTAGAGACCGAGCCGCTCAAGCAGGAAGAGCTATGGAAGATCCGCCACGCCTCTGCGCTGGTTGCTTCTCAGGCTGAGGGCGGCGCCAAGGCGTTGCCGATCATAGAAGACGGTGTAGTGCCTCCGGAGCGTCTGCGCGAGTATCTGGACGGCATCTATCAATTATTTGAGCGCAACCACTTGCAGCCTGCAATCTGGGGCCACGCCGGTGACGGCAATCTGCACATGCAGCCGGTTCTGGACCTTTCGCAAGTTGGCGATCGCCAGCGGGCTTTCCGTATTCTGGACGAGTATTATAGCTTGGTCATTTCGCTGGGCGGCAGCACGAGCGGCGAAAACGGCGATGGTCGCTTGCGCGCCCCTTACCTCGAAAAGCTCTATGGCCCGGAGGTTTATGCGCTTTTTGCCAAAGTTAAGCAAATATTTGATCCATACGGCACGCTCAATCCGGGCGTAAAAATGAACGCCAGTATGGAGGGTGTCAAGCAACAGCTACGCCCCTCCTATTCTATGGACCATCTCTACGACCACATGCCGAGATCTTAAGCCCGTGAACGAAACTATTTTTTATAACGGTTTGGGTGTTATTGGTGCGTCGCTGCTGCTTTTTGGGTTTTATCGCATCAATAGCGGCAAATGGAGCAACAGATCGTTTTGGTACGAGTTTGATAACATGCTGGGCGCTTTTTTAATTATCGTCTATCAAATTCATTACCACGCCTACGTTACCGTCGTGGTCAATTTAGTTTGGGCGGGCGTAGCGGCCACGGGCTTAGTGGTTTTTTCCGCCGCACACATGCCAGGCATAAAAAACGTTAGTACTTGAGTTTTTGCCTTAAAAAACGTAAAATGTCGAAGTTAATACGTGCGCGAGTGGCGGAATGGTAGACGCGCTA
>DATDBJ010000062.1:0-3664 GCA_036524895.1 Saccharimonadales bacterium (SeqCode) | reverse complement strand
AGGATGTGCTATCTAAGCACATCCTGAGCCCAGGACAGTGTCGGAAAAGTACAATCCTGAGTGCCTCTTAGGGCCGACGCTATCAGGCGCTAGGCCTTCTTAACAAGGAAGAATACACTAGGGCCAAAGAAGCTATTGGCGAGCGTGGGCTGCAAAATGCCCTCGATAGCCAGCATCACGGTTTTTGGCATAATTTTCTTAAGGCCGGGACTGCGCAGGTTCGAAACCGATAAAATGCGGTCTACCTTAAGCCCGGCGTGCGCCAACTGCTTAATTACTGTGTGCGGGTTGTGGTTTACGAATGGGATCTCGTCTTTCCTTTGGTTGGCAGCAGAACGAATGTCAACAGACTCTATTGGCATTTTCTTGCCTTTTAAGAAATGTTTTAAACGGTTGCGGCCATGCATATAGTTAGCCACTTCAATAATAGCGTAGCCGTCTTTGCTCAATACCCGGGCGACCTCCGCCAACTCTGCCTCTGGATTAGGCAAGTGGTGCATAACCCGTATCATCGTCAACAAGTCCACTTCGCCGTCTTTAAACTTTAGATCAGAAGCCTGTAGCAACTTGCGGTCTACTTCGGGATAATCCTTAAGGTAATCTTTTGCGATATCAAGCTGCTGCTGGCTAGGTTCGGCCAGTGTTACCTTATCGGCATATTTTTCGAGCAATATGCACAAGCGGCCGTAGCCGCCGCCTACATCTACCGCCTGGTTGAAGTGCTTGCCTTCCAGCAAGCGCTTGATTGCCATTTCCTCGGCGGCGTTTTCGTAGTCGCGCCCGTCCCAGTACTTTAGGTAATTATGTTTAGGATCATTATATTGGTCGGCGCGCCTTATGGCTCCCGCCGATTTGGTGGGTTTATCTTTCATATATGACAAGTATATAGGTTCTTGCCAGGAAAATCACAATTTCAGTGATTTTATTAAAGCCTGGGATCGCTCGACAACGGCGGAGTCTTTAAAGGCCTTGCCGCGACGGATCAAAAGCCGCCCATTAATAAAATCGTCTTCTTCCAGCCGCTCTTTTTGGGATTTTTGCCCGTTGATCGACACGGCGTTTTCAGCAACGAAACGCCTGGCTTCGGTTTTGGAACTCGCCAGACCGGCCTGAAGCAATACGTCCGACACCTCGTAACCCGGCTGCGCCTCTGCGTGTGGCATCTCATCACGCAAAACAGCGACTTCGGCATCGTCCAAGCCCTGAAGGGTCTGACTGGCTACGGCCTCAGCTATGCGTACTTGCTTGCGCGCCTGGTCTTCGCCATGAACCAGCTTAGTTACTTCAAAGGCCAAGGTCTTCTGAGCAATACGACTAGCACGATTATTATTGAAGTCGCGCATTACTTGCTCAATTTTTGGCTTATCCAGCTCGGTGAAGATCTTAAGGTAACCTTCAACGCTTTCATCGTCAGAGTTAAGCCAGAACTGATAGAACTTGTAAACTGATGTCCGGCTGACATCCAGCCATACAGCGCCTTCTTCGCTCTTACCGAATTTTTTGCCGGTAGCTTTGTTGATAACAAGCGGCAAGGTAATGACATGAGCTTCTGCGCCACGAGCACGGCGGATCAGCTCAACCCCGCTCAGGCAGTTACCCCATTGATCGGCGCCGCCTAGTTGCAATGTCGCGCCGAATGTGTCATACAAGTGTAGGAAATCCATGCCTTGCAGAAGGGTGTAGCTGAACTCCGTGTAGCTGATGCCCGACCCGCCTTCGCCTAAACGCTTGGCGATGTAGTCGCGTTGGACAAGCGGAGTCATACTGAAGTGCTTGCCAATGTCGCGCAAAAAATCCAGGACCTTCATATCTTTGGTCCAATCGAGATTGTTCACTAGGGTAAATTTACCTTCGCCCAGAATCTTTTTGAGCTGCTCCTCGGCGTATGCCACGTTTTGGGCTATGGTCTGTTCGTCCTGCAGGACTCGTTCACTATCCTTGCCGCCCGGGTCACCGATTAAACTGGTCGCACCGCCAGCCAGCAAAATTGCCTTGTGGCCGTGACGCATAAAGACCTTGTCAAACATCATAGCCGCCAAGTTTCCTACGGCTTGCGACGGTGCTGAAGCGTCAAAGCCGTGGTAAAACGTCCACTGCTTGTCATCTAACTCTTTAATATCTTTAAAGGTGGTTTGGTTGATGAAGCCGCGCCACTCTAGTTCTTCGGAAAGTGTCATATTATCTGCAGTATAGCTGATGCGCTATAACTTTAAAACCGCACTTGCCTAGTCAACTGACTCATTTGGTATAATAGCCCCATAACCTGACGTACAGGGAGAAATTGTAGATTACATGAATGAGTCAAAAAAGCCGGCCAGCGGGCCACGTCGCCGCCCCGGCAAGAATACGTTTACAACCAAAAGCGGCACTGCCATCAAGCTAAACCGAAGCCTGGGCGAGCGCCTTAAAGCTAGTCGCGATGCGCGCGCACGCCGTCGCGCAGCATACTTGAGCACACTGCCTAAAAACCGGATTCAGCGCATTTTGTACCGCCTGCGACCTAGAGAGTTGGCACGCTACTGGTTTAGCCGCGACGGCGCCATCATGGCGCTTAAGATAGTAGGCGTTGGACTGGTTGTCGGCTTTGTTATGGTTGTGGGCGTCTTTGCGTACTTCCGTAAAGACCTGCCAAACATCAAAGACCTTTCCGGGCAAAGCTTGGCGGCAGTATTACATATTTCGATCGCACCGGACAGACCACTCTCTGGGAGGACTATAACGACACCAAGCGTCAACAGGTCGCTACCGACAAAATGTCTAAACACGTACGCAACGCTACGATCGCCATAGAAGATAAAGACTTCTATAAGCACGGGGCATTCGATATCCGCGGTATTGCCCGTGCCGGCATTAATAACGTAATAAACAGCGGCGATGGCGTTCAGGGCGGATCTACGATCAGCCAACAACTAGTTAAGCTAGACCAGCAATGGACGGCCGAGCGCACTATCGCCAACAAAATCAAAGAAGTTATTCTGGCCGTCGAGCTAGAACGCGAAAACTCCAAAGAAGATATCCTGACAGGCTACCTTAATGCGGCTCCTTATGGGCCCGTGGCCGTCGGTGTTCAGGTTGCCGCCCAGGATTATTTTGGCGTAGACGCAAAAGACCTGACCATATCTCAGGCGGCCATGCTCGCTGCGATACCAAAAGCCCCAAGCACTTACTCGCCGTACGGGCCCACATTTAGCGCCAGCAAATTGCTCGCACGGCAGCGTTACATCATAGACCAGATGGCCGATCAAAAGATGATAACTTCAGCGGAGGCGGCCTCAGCTAAGTCAGTTGACATTTTAGCCCAGGTCAAACCTCCACAGCCATCGCTCTACACCGGCATAAAGGCACCATACTTTGTGCTAGCCGCACGGAATGAGCTTAAGGCTAAATACGGCGAGAAAACTATAAAGCGCGGCGGCTGGAAAGTTATCACAACCGTCGACTTGAACTTACAGAAGATAGCCGAAGAACAGGTTCAAAAAGGCCTGCCTCAAGTGCAAAAACAACTCGGTAAAGAGCACGCAGGCGGAGCGAACATCGCCTTCGCAGCAATGGATGTGGAAACCGCGCAAATGGTGGCCGTGGTTGGTGGAGTCGATTTTAATAATAAAGAATTCGGCGAAAGTAACTTTGCGGCCAGCGTAAAGCTGCCACCTGGATCCAGTTT
>DATDBJ010000061.1:0-7460 GCA_036524895.1 Saccharimonadales bacterium (SeqCode) | reverse complement strand
GTGCCCCCGGAATCACTGGGCCACCACCTGCAGCAGCCTGTGCAGCTTGGAAGGCCTGCGCCTGTGTTGCGGCTTGGGCGGCGTATTCTCGGCGCATATGCAAAAATTCGGGGTTATTCCGGTAACTTTCGATCATCTGTTGGACCGTCATAGCATTGTTATTGGCGTCCCTGAACCTGGGCATTCCAGCTGCGGCAATGAGCGTTTGACTCATGACTTCATTGGCCATAATCGAGGCATTTTGAGGGCTCACTTGGCTCATTACATCATAGCGGCCCGCGAGAGCGGCGAGCTCACGTGATATGCCGATCTCATCGATAACCCCGCTTGGTCCTGGTTGCAGCGAGTCATTTAGTTGATCAAGCATTTGCGGGGCAAGCGCAGTTAAGGCTTCGTGGCGTCCTGCGATAATAGCCCCCGGTCCAGAGCCGAATAAGGCCTCTTTGCGCAGATTGACAATTTCTGTATCGGTAATTGCTGGCTGCACGCCCTGTTGTACGCGATCCGCTGATCTGACGACCTGACGCAGTATGGTAGAGAAGCCAGCCCCACTCCTATCTACCCGAGCCTTATTGGATTTTATGATGGCGGTTGCATCGGTTGCCGAAATTAAACCATCGCTAACCAGGCGCCCTGCATCGGCGTATAATTGCCTGTCGGCGGCATCCTGACTACCCCCAAAATCGGCGGCCCTATACGAAGTGTTGGAGGCGAGCAATGCCTTGTGTGCAGCGACACGCATTGCTGACGTCCCCATCGTAGCACCAAGGTTTGTCTCGGCGCCGAGGACACGCTCCCTTGCTTGACTCGCGCTCACACCCCTGGACCTAAGGGCCCTAATTATGTCACGGCTACCGAGTCCTGCTTGGGCCATTAGCATTACTTCATCATCGCCGCCAGATCTGCCATTGTCGTCTTTGACCATTTCATCGGTTGCCTTCTGGAGCATTTTCTGTGCCCCAGCCCTATATTTTGCCCCAAAGAAGCCGCCCCCGGCATGACTACTGACTCTGGCGCGCCGAGCAATATTTGTCAACGTGTTTCCTACGGTTCCTAAGCTTCGCTGGCCCATCACCCCCTCATTCCAGCGGCGCTTGGCCGTCTCATTCCGGTAATCTGCCAGGCCTTTTTGCAGCCTGCCGGTGACGGAACTGACGATGTTGCCCAGTTGCCCGGCCACGGCGTCCAGCTTTTTGAATACGGTCCATATGAGTACATAGCCTCCAATAAGTATGGCTATGGCGGTGACGGTGCCAAAGGAGGTATTGGATATAAATGCTACTAATGCTCCGACGTGACTCAGTTCGATGATGATGCCGACGGCGGGCAGTGACAGGAGGATAGTGACGAGTAATGTCCTCCAAAAACTAAAGAGTTTTTTGAATGGTTCGAAGGCAAAGCAAACGATGGCGATCGGGGCCATTATGATAAGTAGGTAAGCAACAACATTGCGGGCCGCCAGTAGTACAAAGGCGGACAGGACGGCCAAGAGTATACTGCCTATAAGTGCGGCTATGCCGCCAACCCCAAGTATCGCTAGGTACGAAGCTCCTCCGATAATGGCTCCTCCGGCTACAAGAAGCCTGATGATGGCCGCCAGTGTTATGTCGCCGCCGCCGACGGCGGTGCCTGCATCTAGATCCTTAAACGGTCCGCTAATAAGCTCCATGGCGGCCGATGCGGCATCGTTGCTGGCGTTAAAGAGGAACTCGAGTCCTGGCCACGACAGCGCTACCAGTATTACGGAAATAGCTAGCTTGGGCAGCATTTTGCGTATTGTGTAGGCGTCGAATAGATCCACGCCGATGATTTGCGAGAGTATCATAAGGAGGCCGATTATAATAAGTATGGCATAGGCCAGATTGCGGAATAGCCCCCATGCTTTGTGGAAGGCAACGCCGCTCTGTTCTGCATCGTTGAATATAGCGTTTGTGTCGATTTTAAGCAGGTTAAGTACAAGATCGTCGAATTTTTCGGCAGCTTCGGAGGCCAGCACAATAGCGCCGCAAACCAGCCAGCCATGGTCTGGCGCACTTGATTCATCGCATACCGATGTGGTGTCTACGAGCTCGGGCTTGGCATTAAAGTCGTAAGCATTGATGGCGGGGACGGCCGGCGTTTTAAAGTTGTAGCAGGTCGGTTGGCGGGTTTGACAAGCATTTGAGCTGTAATCGCCGGTTGTTGTATTTGAACAGTTCAGTACGGATGGAGTGTTCGAGCATATAGTATATTCGGTGTTGCCTTTTAGAAAGAACGTTGCCTGGTAGAACGCCGGCTGCTTTTCGGGCGCTAGGGCGGTTGCCGCTGGATCGGCCTGCTTGTTGGCTGGTATTTCCGGAAGGCCTGGAGTTCCCTTGACACTTAGTATAATGGTTGCCGGAGAGAGGCTAAACGAATACGGCGACCAGACGGTTATCGTTGCCTTAACCGACGACGCGGACCGGCTGCCGCCAATTTGAACGACAGTGCCGATATAGGCGCTGGCAATAGTGTTGTCGCAGTCACCAGAGCCGGATGGAACATCAGTGAGGCCGGCCGCATCTGTAATTCTGGTGCTCACACGCAGCTCTAATAGGATTTTGCAACCTGTTTTATGTGTTATGACACCGCTAAAACGTTCGACGCCGGCAAGCCCAGAGCCGCTACGGTATGAAAGTGTTGTCGGCTGGTTGGGCTTTAGATCGCCACCGCTCACCTGTATGGCGTAGTGGTCAATCCAGTTATACTGCTCGCCTGCCGCCAGTGCCGTCGAAGGTATTGCGAGCGGCAATAGGAGGCCAATGCTCAGGGCGATACTAGTACATAGAGAGCGGAGGTGGCGGGTTGTCATGTCTCGATACTATTAAACTCGTCGATTTTCCACGAGTTACCTTCTTTAACTACGGTAATAATCATAACGTAAGGAACATTTGCTTCATCGCCGAGCTTGTCGAATATAAGATTGTAGGTTAGGCGCTGGGACAGCGGAGAACCGTCGTCGGATTTGGTGACGGTTTCTGTATTGCCAAGAACTGGCGGGCTGTTGCCGTAGCCTTTGAATACACTGTTTAGTTGCGCTTGCCAGCCGCCTTGGCTGTATTCTTTCTGCAATTTATTGGTAAAGCTGGCGTAAGATGAGCGGCCATCCAATTTAATGGCGGCTTGCAAAAATTGGTCGGCAGCCCGAATTGGCGTGGTGGCCAAGTTTACGTCACTTTGCGTATTGGCGTCCCTGCCCTGCCTGGACGAGACGGCAATAAAGAGGCTGCCAATAATAAGCAAGCCAGACAGGCCTATAACTACAATTTTTTTGGATATTACTCCACTTTCAGAAGTATATGCCATATGCCACAAATGCCTTATGTTTCAGTACATATAGTAGCAGAAAATCGAGCTGCCGGGCATATTATTCGAATAATTGGCTATCGGGAGTCTCTCCCGTTGTATTTGCCCCGACTACAGACTATAATTTTGCCTAACATGTTATCGTTCACAGGCAGACTGAAACAAAGAAAATCTTTTAATGGTATCACTGTCGCCCTGGCGACAGTGCATGTTTTGTTGCCTGGGACTGTCAGTGCTGCGACGACCGATGTATGTGGACGGGGCGGCACGAGCTGCAATGCCTTTGTTGTGAACTATGTAAATCCTGTTATCTTGCTATTAACCGGCCTTGTGGGTGTAGTTGCTGTAATTTCTATTATTGTAGCTGGCATACAGTATAGTGCTTCGGCAGACGACCCTGGAGTGGTTGCCAAGGCAAAGCAGCGCATTTTTAATACGGTTATCGGCCTTATTGGATATATATTTTTGTTTGCGCTATTGAATTACCTTGTTCCTGGAGGCATTTTATGATGTTCAATTCGCCGTTAACACACTTCGCGGCTGGCACCTGTGCCGAACAATCATTTTTTGATTTCCCCACCTGGTATACGTATCTTTTAAAAGCCGACCTAATGGCAGTAAACTCAGACACCGGGCGCTGCGATTTTGTGTCGGGATTCGAGGTGCAGGATTTGTCGCTTATAGCATTGGCATTGGTTGATATAGCGCTGCGTATAGCTGCTCTAGTTACCGTTATATATGTGGTGTACGGCGGCGTAGAATTTATAACCGCACAGGGCGAGGCAGATAAGGCAAAGAAGGCGCGTCAGACTATTATTAATGCGCTGATTGGCTTGAGCATAGCGTTAGTTTCTGTAGGCGTAGTTACATTTATAGGAACAAGGATCGGCTAGGATGCATTGGATATATTACTGCTTTGCACAGCTGGTGGTTCCACTGCCGGACGTTGGCGCTCAGCCTTCGCGTCTGCAAGATATGCTGAATATTGTGCTGGCCATTATGGGGGCGGTGGCTGTGCTGATAATTGTATTAGCGGGCTTTCGCTATATTACTTCGCAAGGCAATCCTAATGAAGTTACGACGGCTAAGAACGCAATTTTATATGCACTAATCGGACTGGTTGTCATTATGTTTGCTTTTGCCATAGTAAACTTTGTATTAGAGGGATTAGGATAGATGGGTAAAGTTATGACGGACGTCGTTCGTTGGGGAGCTTTGGCTATCGGCAGCGTGATGGTTGTTTTTGGCCTAGGCATCCAGACTGCCTCTGCCGTTAATTTTTTTGATGATGTGTGCGATGGGGTTGGCTCATCCTCTGCTGCCTGCAGTGGCACGGGCAAGGATACTATAAGCGGCGCAGATGGTATTATATTGCAGGTGGCGAACTTGATAGCGATAATAGCTGGCATCGCAGCGGTTTTCATGATAATCATCGCCGGCTTTATGTTTATCACAGCGGCTGGCGATTCTTCAAAGGTTACTACTGCCAGAAACACGATAATATACACAGTAGTTGGCCTTATTGTCATTGTGCTTGCAAGAGCAATAATCGGTTTTGTAGTAACTCGGGTATAGTAAAATGGAAATAATATGAAAAAACGCATTGTGCTCGCAATATTAGTCTTGGTAAGTTTGTTTAGCGCAGTGTATGCCCTACAGCCTTCTACTGCCCTGGCGGCTAGCCCGAAAGACGAGATCTGTAAAGGCATCAATACGGCTAGCGGTAGTGGCTGCGAGAACGGGGATCAGTTGACCGGTGTCATACGCAACATCGTTAATATTTTCAGCATCATTATTGGTATATTTGCCGTAATTATGGTCATGGTGTCGGGTTTTAAGTACATTACTGACGCTGGTGACTCCGGCAACATAGCTAGTGCCAAGAACACCCTTATCTATGCAATCATTGGACTGGTGGTGGCCGCCCTATCACAGACGCTAGTTAAGTTCGTACTAGATCAACTTAAATAAGCGCGGTCCCTGTCTTCCGGTTGAAAGTAATGCCCCAGGTGTGCTATAAAATAAGCAAAGTGCTTTAAGAAAGGAACCTCCTAAATGTTCAAATCTTTACTCAAGAATCTGGCGGTCGCGGGCAGTATGTTCGTGTTGGCCTTTGCTCCTGCAGCCGTGTTGCCGGCGGCAGTGTACGCCCAAAATGATATTGGCGATTGTTTGTCCCAAGGTAGCGACCTGATAACCGGCGACGGAACTACCTGTAATCCAGGCGGCACCAGCGAGGGGGCGGAAAAGATTCAGAATATCGTCACGATGATTATTAATATTTTCTCTATAATTGTGGGCATTGTTGCCGTTATAATGATCATTTACGGTGGTTTTAAGTATATTACCTCTGGTGGCGACTCTGGCAATATTACCAGTGCTAAGAATACAATAATTTACGCGATCATCGGTTTGGTCGTTGTGGCTTTGGCCCAGTTCCTTGTGAAGTTTGTCTTGGAAAAAGTTGTTTCGGCCTAGTGCCTAACAGCTAACAGCCAGTAAAAAATCCGCAGATATCTGCGGATTTTTTAAAACCACCGCTTTGTTGTGGCGGTGGTTTTAAATGTTTGGTCTATAAAGTCTTTATAGAACCTGGATCTTTTTAACAGTGTCTTGCTTTACCTTGGCGAAGCTGATGGTCAGGACGCCGTCTTTGAGTACGGCCTCGATCTCTTCTTCTTTGACCGGGACCGGCAAGGCGATACTGCGTGAGAATTCACCCCAATAACACTCTTGGACGAAGTAGTTCTCTACGTCTTCTTCGTTGCCGGCAGAAAGCGTGCCGCGGATGCTCAGTGTATTGTCAGCGATACTGACGTCAAGATCGCTCTTGTTGACGCCTGCGGTACGTGCCTTTACGACTAGTTTTTCGCGGGTTTCGTATACATCAACAGCGAGCTGCCCGGGCAGATCCTCGCTCTCGTCCCACTCATCAGTTGGTGCTGCCGGAATGGCAGCAGCCGCTGGATTGACCGCCTGGATCGAACTGTCGTCGTCGCCCAAAAAGGCGGCAGTCAACTCATCCTCTTCCATCAGCAGGTCGTCGTCGCTACTTGTGCGTCGCGCCATAGTTGTTACCCTCCACGTGCTTTATGCTCACATTGCTTGCTTCCTTGTCGTGGTGTCCCCCCATATAAGGTTCGTCATGCTTGATAAATATCAAGATCGGACGGCAGCTAGTGAGCAGTTACGTATTTTAGTTATATTAAAAGATGTTCGTGTGTTTGTGTTAATGATAGTATAGCTTAGGAAATAAAAGTCTGGCAACGGCAAACGGGCTTATTTACAACACAATAAATACAACATGAGCATTATTGAAAACTTGTTTAATATTTTTGCTCCACACGAGTGTTTAATCTGTAAAAGCGAGGGTGATTTACTCTGTTCGGAGTGTGTTGGCGGGCTCCGGAAAGCGCCGGAGCGCTGTTATAAGTGTAGCCGACCGAGTGATCAGTTCCGCATTTGTCAGGATTGTTGCATCCAATCACCTCTGTTTGCGGTGTGGGCGGCTGTGCCATACGAGGCGGCGGCAAGAGATCTACTGCACGAGCTCAAGTTTGCCAGAGCAAAGGCGGCTGCCGATACTGCCGCTAGCGTGCTGGCAGCTACCTGTTACCCTCTAAAAGATGTGCTGGTTGCTCATGTGCCGACGGTTCCCGGGCGCATTCGCGAGCGGGGTTATGACCAAGCGGCTCTGATTGCCAAGGGTTTAGCGGCACGGCTCAAGGTGCCCTACCTTCCCCTTCTTGCCCGTACGGGAGAACAGCGCCAGTTGGGGCAAGGGCGCGAGGTGCGAAAACAACAGATGGCTGGAGCGTTTCGGTCCACCAATACTGCGGTAGTCCAGAACAAGCATATTTTAGTGGTTGATGATGTTTTAACAACAGGTTCTACGTGCGAGGTCGCTGCCAGGGCCTTGCTCGATGCCGGTGCTGCGCGCGTTAGCGCCGCTGTCTTTGCAGTGGCGTAAAGTTCCCTTACCTGCTATAATTACCCCCGTTACGGAAGGGTGGCCGAGTGGTCGATGGCGATGGTCTTGAAAACCATTGTGGGGCAACTCACCGTGGGTTCGAATCCCACCCCTTCCGCCAATTGTAGCCAAATAAAAATAACTCACGCGTCTGGTGAGTTATTTT
>DATDBJ010000060.1:0-11608 GCA_036524895.1 Saccharimonadales bacterium (SeqCode) | reverse complement strand
TCACCTGAAGATATGGAAGCTAGCTATACCTCAGGCTATGATGCGAAGCGCCAACTATACGAGGCGGCCGACGATGACACTATCAAGGGCGTCGTGCTGGAGATTAACTCGGGCGGCGGTACAATTTACGGCGCCCGTGCGATTGCCGATGGCGTGGAGCATTACCGCAGTAAAACACATCGCCCAGTATATGCGCACATTCAGGGTATGGCGGCGTCTGGCGCACTATGGGCCGCAGTAAGTGCCGATAAGGTTATTGCTGACTACGGCAGTAGCATAGGGAGTATCGGAGTAATCGCCGGCCCCTTTAAGTATTACGACAAGGTTGTGGCAGAGGGCAATATCCTGACACAAAACGGTATAGAGAGCGTAATTGTATCGGCCGGTAAGTCCAAAGACATTGGCGATCCTTATCGCCGCCTAACGGAAGAAGAGCTGGCTGCGCTCCGCCAAGGAGTAAACAATGATTACGACATGTTCCTTGAGTTCGTAAGTCAGCGGCGCGGCATCGCCACCGACACGATTCGCAATCAGATCGGCGCTATGATTTATGATAATAAAACGGCTAAAAGCCACAAATTAATTG
Source organism: Saccharimonadales bacterium (SeqCode) (assembly GCA_036524895.1). GTDB lineage: Bacteria > Patescibacteriota > Saccharimonadia > Saccharimonadales > UBA4665 > PMNU01. The sequence continues at coordinate 11,022 of DATDBJ010000060.1, read as the reverse complement.
ATGACACCAACAGCAAGGAAGGCGCCTACGATGCCTTGGCTCAAGCTGCTCAGCTAAACAAAGACGACTATGAGGTGATCCGAGTTTACACCGAGGTGACGCAGTCTGAAGATTTTGCTTCCGAAGCAGCTAGCGGTGCCTCGCTCCGCCAAAGCGGAATCTCGTCTAGCTGTACGCTCAGTCAAGTACGCCTTGCATATCACGGGGATATCACGCGCCTGTGCGACTAACGGTGGTGCGTAAGTCCGGCGGCTCTACCCCTCACGATTTTAGTTGGTACGTTCGCGCTGTCTGAGCGATAAATCCTTCTTCGGCGAGGTCTGCGAGTACGTCTGAAAGACGCTCGTCCGAGATGCCTGCCCGTAGTTCGCTTATTGTACGTGGACTCTCCCCGAGCAGGCGCAATACATGACCCCGGATTTGGCGCTTGGATCCTTCGAAGCGTGATTGCTTGGCGTAGTGTTTGCTTAAAGAATTGAGGTTCCCCACAGTTTGCTTCAAGTGAGTGCCGTAATCCATGAGCGCCCAATACCATTCTCTGGGGTTGTTGGGCAGCGTTTTGGCGAGCAGGTCCAAAATTTGTTTGTCGTGGACGCCTTGCTGGCTGGCAAAGAAGTGGTAGATGAAGACTGTGCGGATATTAGTTTCGACAAAAATAACCGGCTGGTTAAAGGCGTATGCCAGAACAGCGCCGGCGGTATTGACGCCAATGCCCGGCAGCTTGACCAATTCTGCAGATGTTTGCGGCAGTATTCCGCCGTACTCTGCCGTAATTCGTTTGGCGCATTCCCATAAAAACTTGGCTCGCCGGTTGTAGCCCAGGCCGTTCCAGGCTCGTAAAACGTCGCCAAGAGACGCGCCCGCCAATACGGCAAGCGACGGGAAGCGCTCCAAAAATTGATTGTATTTGGGGATTACCCGGGCGACCTGGGTTTGTTGCAGCATTACCTCTGAAACCAGAACTTTATACGGATTAAAGCTGCCGTCAGACTCGGGCAAGCGCCACGGCAAATTGTGCCGTCCATGTTTGCGGTAGTATCGCCACACAGTCTTTGTAAAGTCGTCACCCTGACCAATCATAATTTTAGTAATAGCCTATTGGCCCAAGGCAGCTTTGATGGCATCCCAGCCGACGCGTTGCTCTACGGCTGCTTGGATGTCGGTGCTGGCTCGTTTGGTAAGCTTGTTGCTGTCGTCGCCAGCCACCAGATCATAATTAAATGAGAGCTTAGGCTGCTGCAGCTCTTGCTGTTTAATCTGCTCAAAACAGTTGTCTTTTTGGGCCTTGCAACTTTCGCCTAGGGCGAGCCATTTATCCAGTTCGGGTGTGTATTCGATGGTCATGCTGCCGTCCAGGCTCGCGCTGCGGGTTACCTCTTTGTTGCTTTGTTGGTCGAAGATAAAGTTGCCTGTGGAGTAGAGAATCGGCACGCCTTTGTACACCTCGCCGTCCTGCACCCAGTGGGCGCTGTTGACGACGACAAACTGAGGGCCTTGGTCGGCTATTTTGTGCGCCATGATGCGTTGGTAATTGTCGGCGGATGGGCGGTATTCTATGCCAGCTTGCATGAAGGCGAAGACAGGCATGACTTCGGCATATTTCTTCATGGTTTCGATTTCGCCGGGCTGTGGCAGGCGGAAGAAGTAGTGCCAGGCGCAGAAGGCGACGGGTAGATTGCCTTTGGCGGAGCTCTCCTTCCCTGCGGTGGATGAAATGACGCGGACGGGCAGGGCCATAACCTCGCAGACATTATTTGTTTTGCCGGGCTCAAAGTCACCCCAGTGCTGGATGCCGTTTTTTTCCAGGTGTGTTCGTGTTTCGTCCAGTGCCGCTTGGCCGTTAAAGTCACGGGTGTGGTTGTTGGCCAGGTTGAAGAAGTTGAAGTATTTGGCGGCCTCTGGCAAAAATTCCGGGCGGCAGTTAAAGGCTGTGTCGCTCTCCTGAACTGCAGTGGATATTTCTTCGGTCATGACCGGACATTCCAGGTCGGCCGTCCAGGCGTCGTATTTGCTGCGATCAAAAGTGCTCAGGCCGCTGAAGGGGTAGGCGTAGTCGGTCGTGCCATCGGGCTTGGCGCTCCATTCCTGCATATGCCGCGCCCATACTACGGTGCCGGTAAAGAGGTAGCGACCCTCTACCCTAACCTTTTCTGGCTTGGGCGGCTCGGCTTTTACGATGGTCGGTAACTTAGCGTCTTTACCCCCAAAAAAGAAGAATGCGCCGGCAACCGCGAGCGGCAAGACGATTAAAGCCAACACCTTAGGCCAGCGCTTCGAGCGCTTGGGTTGATGCAAATATGGGCGCTGGTAGCTCGTGTAACGCCTGGTGCTATATGTCATTTTTATAGTATACCTTACTGCTTTGTTTGGTGATCTTAGTATTGGATTTTGGCGCAGGAAGCATGATAAGATGCTAATAGTAAGAGTGGATTTGGATGGCTTTCAGGGGGGATATCAGGGCCGATAAAGAAGCGATGTACACTTGGTGGACCAGGCGCATCTACTTATTTCTTCTCTTTATTTTGCTCACCGTTTTGTTTTTGCTTATCTTTTTGTGGCGACGTGACGGCCAAGATCTTAGCACTACATTTATATCCAACATAACGCAGTCGGCCAGTCAGCTCGCTGCACAAGACTCTGCGTCGAGCTTGGCGGAACAGGCTGATCTATCGTTAGTGACTTTTGAGCAAATAGACAGGAGCGTGTGGTCGCAGGCTTTTACATTTGGTGAGGTGCTGACCGCTAATACGTATAATTCGTACCTGGATGGGCTGTACGTTAAGCCGCCCGACAGTCCGGCGGCGGGCGATATTTTTGGTTCGTATGTCGCGGGTTTTACGGTTAATCCTGACGCGGTCGCACTCGGAACGGATACAACCGGCAATTATGTGGCAAGTTTGGCGGCTGGCAATGGGTTGACGGGCGCGGGGTCGGGCGAGGGCGCGGCGGTTATATTAACGGTTGGCGATGGGGATGGTATTTTGGTTGCCGACGACAGCATATCGGTGCAGTTGGCCACTGGCGGAGGCTTGGCTTTTAGCGGTGGCGGTTTGACTTTGCTTGATGATTGTACGGATGGTCAGCTATTAGTCTGGAATGACGTTTCTGACGCTTGGACTTGCGGCAATGATGCAACCGGCGGAGGGTCATTAGTAGTCGAAGAGCAAGACGGTGCGCCGAGCGTTAGCTCTGCCAACGCGTTGTCGTTTGGCCCGGCGAGTTCCTCATCCGAAGAGTTTATTGTATCCGACCTAGGCGTCGGAGAGGCGAATGTTCGCCTGGGAACGGCTGTTCCTCTGGCTAACGCGGTGGCTACCATAACCGGCTCGTGGACATTTAGCAGCGAGATTGTAGCCAACGGCGGGGTGTCATGCAGTAATTGTATTGCGTTAGGGGCTGAGACGACAGGCAATTATATCGCCGGAATCAGTGCTGGCAGTGGAATCTCGGTTTCTGGTTCTGGGTCGGAAGGAGCGACGGCAACGGTCGGCCTGGATAGTTCTTTGGCGATGTTCAAGACCATCGACGCCACGCTGGGCACCGATCCGGTGGCAGATAGTTTAACCGACACGCTACAGCTTAGCAGCGGCGACGGCGTTTCGGTTACCGGTGACTCCACGACAGATGCAATTGCGTTTGCGGTAGTGCTCGGGAGTGGCTCTGGCTTGGATTTTTCGGACGGCGACTTGACGATGCAACCATGCAGCGCAAACGAAGTGCTTAAATATATCGCAAGCGCCTGGACTTGCGCAACAGACACGGACACAGATACTAACACGACCTACTCGGCTGGCTCTGGGCTAACACTAACCGGCACAACTTTCTCGCTCGACACCGCAAACGCCAACAACTGGACCGGTATTCAGACGTTCAGCAATGGCTTTACCTTGGGCGGAAATACCTACACAAATCTCGTGGGAACTGGCTTGAGTTTTAGCGGCGGAACTCTTTCAAGTACGCTCGGTATAAGCATAGATTCGACAGAAATTGTAGACGGAACGATCGCAACAGCGGACATAGCGGATGAAGCTATTACTTCTTCACTCATATTAGACGGCACCATCGTGGCGGCGGATATTGCGAACGGTACGATAACCTTGGATAAAATTGCTCAAAACGGTTGCACAACCAGTCAGATTATCCAATGGAATGGCTCTGCTTGGGCATGCGCGTCACTCGCCTCGGCATCTAATATATTTCAAACAGTTGCCGGAGATACTGGCAGCGCTGCCGCAGATAGTACTGCCGACACCATTACCTTGGCGGGCGGGGATGGTATTACGGCCACGGCTGGCGATACGCCGGACACGGTTACTTTTGATCTGGCTTTGGCCAGCGGCTCAGGGCTGGCTTTTGCCAGCGGCGCGTTAACGTTATCGCAATGCAGTGACGGTCAAATACTCAAACGCGTCAGTAGTGCCTGGACTTGCAGTAGTGATTCGGCGGCGTCAACCAGAGCTTACCGGCAGCATTTGGAAGGTGCCGATGATGTGAGTCTCAATAGCAGCCTTAGGCCGCTTCTGACTAATGGTTCAGGCACGGCGTCGGGCCTGTCGATCACTATTACCTCCGGTAATGAGGTGGCTGTTACGGGGACGCTTGAGGTAGCCACTTCGCTTGCGGCTGGCCCGCTTACCTATTCCGTTATCCGTGACGACAACGGCGACAACGACTGCGCCACAGGCGGCGGCGACGGAACACTCATCGGCGGAACACTCACTACGCAGTTAGCGACAGTTGCCCAGAAGTTCACTACCTCGCTTAGTTTTATCGACACCAGCCCGTCGTCCACTACTGTCTCGTACCAACTCTGCGCATCGACATCTATAGCTCTTGGCACAGTTAGTGTCACGGACCGTTCACTAAGTTTAGAGGAGGTTAGCTTGTGATCATTGAAGAGCAGAAAAATCATGTAGTTCGCAGCAAAAGACTAAGCCGCAAGTTGTACTGGCTCATTCTATTGGTTGTCGTTGGGGCGATTGCGTGGTTTGGCAGGGCATACTGGCAAACGCACACGCAGTTAACTGCGCTTCAGAGCGACCCGGCCGTGGCTGCCAGGCAGGAGTCTAAAGATCTGGTTGATGCTGTCGGCAAGCTTATAGTGTTGCCGGATGAATCTCCGGCCATCGCAACAGTAGACGACAAAGATAAATTGACCAGCCAAGCCTTTTTTAAAAACGCTGCCAATGGCGATAAAGTGCTGATGTACGCCGAGGCCAAAAAGGCCATTCTGTACCGGCCTTCAGTTAATAAAGTTTTGGAAGTGGCTTACTTGAATATCGATAAAAAGCCCTAGACCCTCGCATACTCTTTTGGCGGTAGCTTCTACCTCTGTTATAATCTGGTGAAAAGGCGAACAAATTATGACCCAAGACCACATCAGAAATTTTTGCATCATTGCGCACATAGACCACGGCAAATCCACGTTGGCCGACCGTCTGCTGGAAATTACCGGTACGGTAGAGAAACGCCTGATGAAAGAGCAGCTGCTCGACCGCATGGATTTGGAACGTGAGCGCGGCATTACCATCAAGCTGCAGCCGGTGCGCATGGATTATAAAGGCTACCAGCTCAACCTGATCGATACCCCCGGTCACGTCGATTTTAGTTATGAAGTTTCGCGGAGTCTAGAGGCGTGCGAAGGTGCGATTTTAGTTGTTGACGCTACGCAAGGTATGCAGGCGCAAACACTGGCCAACGTGTACCTGGCAATGGCCGCCGACCTAGTGATTATTCCCGTTATGAACAAAATCGACTTGCCAGCCTCTGACATAGAGCGGGTAGGGGCGGAAATCGTCAGTTTGCTCGGCTGCAAATTCGAGGATATTCTGCAGATCTCAGCTAAAACCGGGCAGGGCGTAGAGGCGGTCTTGGAGCGGGTAATCAGCGACGTTCCTGTGCCAAGCGGCGACGCGGCAGCTCCGACCCGTGCGCTTATTTTCGACAGTTACTACGATGATTATCGAGGAGTTATCTTATACGTCCGAGCCGTTGACGGACGGATTGGCAAGAACGACCAGATCAAGATGATGGCCTCCTCGGCGAACGGCCTGGCATTGGAAGTAGGGGCGCTCAAGCCCGACATGTCAGCGCTGGCGGGCATAGAAACGGGCGAAATCGGTTACATCGTTACTAACCTCAAAAGTACCAGAGAGGCAAGAGTGGGCGATACAGTAACTCTCGCCAAAGAACCTGCCGCCACTGCCCTGCCCGGCTACCAAGATGTAAAGCCCTTTGTGTATGCTGGATTCTTCCCCGACAGCAACGAGCATTACCAGGAGCTAAAAGATGCGATAGAGAAACTGACGCTCAGCGACTCGGCATTGCAATACGAGCTGGAGAACTCACCCGTGCTCGGTTTTGGCATCCGCGTCGGATTCCTCGGCCTGCTGCACATGGACATCGTGCGCGAGCGGTTGGAGCGCGAGTATGGCCTGGATTTAGTCGTTACCAACCCCTCCACCGACTACCAAGTAACATTGTTAAGCGGCGAAGAGCTGGATATTAAAAGCGCGGCTGACCTGCCCGATCCTGCCAAGATCGAAGAGATTCGCGAGCCGTGGATTAAAGGCGAGATTGTTGCGCCAAAAGCCTACGTCGGACCGCTCATCCAATTAATTAACGGCAAACGCGGCCTGCACAAAAACCTCAGTTATATCGACGAGCGCGCTTTGCTTACATTCGAGGCGCCGCTAGCCAACTTGCTAACCGATTTTTACGACCAGCTAAAAAGTATTACCAGCGGTTACGGCTCATTCAATTATGAGCTGGCCGACTACCGCGCCGAAGATCTGGTAAAGCTCGATTTCTACGTAGCCGGAGAAAAAATCGATTCCTTAAGCATCATGGTCCACCGTAGCGAGGCCGAACGTCTAGGCCGTGAGATTGTTGCAAAGCTGAAAGAAGTTGTGCCACGTCATCAGTTCGCCATTAGTTTGCAAGCCGCCATTGGCGGCCGTTTTATCGCCCGCGAGGACATCAGCGCTTTCCGTAAAGACGTAACCACCGGCCTGTACGGCGGCGACGTCTCCCGCAAAAAGAAAGTTCTGGCCAAACAAGCCAAGGGCAAAAAACGCCTCAAGAAATTCGGCAAAGTAGACATCCCCGCCGAAGCGTTCACCGTGATGCTCAAGCGAGATTAACTCTGGCTCTGAAGTTGCTTGAGATCGGCGATTATTTCGTTGGCGTATTCTTTTAAGCTGCGCATGTTCCCATCTTGATCTGGAAGGCTAAAGTCTGGTGCCCGCATGTTTTATCCCTCATTTAGGTTAACTATTTTATAATAGCCGAATTAGACTGGAAAAACAGAGGAACCTTCTGTATAATGCGCCCATGACATTGACCGACAAATTTAAGAAAAAGGTCATTAACTATCAACCGGACCAGAAGGCGCTTGACCGCATACGCCAAGCTCCAATTCTGCTGACGTGCGGCATTACGGGCGCCGGCAAAAATGCGGTTCTCAATCGCCTGCGCCAAGGCTATCCTGATCTATACCACTTTATTCTTTCACACGTCACCCGCCCAAAGCGCGATTACGAAGTTCAGGATGTGCACTACCACTTCGTTGATTTCAGCACCATTGAGGAAATGGTTGACGAAAAAGCATTTGTGGAAGTGGACATCGTGCACACCGACTATGTGTACGGCACCAGCATTGCAGAGATCGAGCGCATCGAAAGCGCCAACCAAATTGCCTGCACCGACGTAACAATCCGTGGTGTAGACGACTATATTGCCTTGGATTTAAACATCAAAGCTGTTTTTTTACTGCCTCCTAGCTACGAAGTTTGGAAAAAGCGTTTACTTGCCCGGTACGAATCTGCAGGAGAGATGAACAGGCGAGATTTGCGCAATCGTTTGCAAAGCGCCCTTGAAGAGATTGAACACGCACTAAAAACCTACCACTTCTATATTGTTATAAACGACGATCTAGAACATACGGCGCATATTGTCCATAAGATCGCAACGGGCGAGCCTGTCGAGCCTCACTACCACAAAGCCATGCACATAGCCGAAGAGATCGCTGGGTCTATCAAGGAAGCAATTAAAAGGCTTGAGTAGCAGCCTGTTGGCACTCTTGACTCTTGAGTGCTAGCGTCATATTATTAGGATGATATGACCGACCGTCAAAAACAGATTCTCAATGCCATTGTGGAGCAGTACGCAGAGGTCGCCAGCCCTGTCGGATCGCAGCTACTCGCCAAAGTATTCGGCGTGTCCAGCGCGACAATACGTGCCGAAATGGCCGAGCTGGAGCGCCTGGGCTTTATTACACAGCCGCACACTAGCGCCGGCCGCGTGCCTACCGACAAAGGCTACCGCTTTTATGTTAATTCTCTTGCAGAAGAAAAAGAAGTTAGCCCTGAGCGCCGTGGTGAGCGCGCTCTGTCTGCCCGCGTCCAAGACGCGGGCCTGCCCGAGCGCACTATCCGCAACGCCGTGGACACATTGGTAGAGCTAACGCACAATCTAGGCTTGGCCACCATTGGTAACCAGTTATATATGAGTGGCCTGTCCAACCTTTTTGGTCAGCCAGAATTTATGCAGCCCATGCAGGTCCGTCAAGTCGCCGAGCTGCTGGACAACCTTGAGCCATGGCTACGCGAAGCCGCCCCAAACCAGCCATTAAGCGTGTACATCGGCCGCGAGAATCCCATCGGCCGAAGCGCCGGTTGCTCGCTTATCATCAGTAGGTTTAACAGCCCGTATTCGGCCCGCAGCTATATCGGCGTGCTTGGCCCAACCCGTCAAAATTATCGTGATGTTATGAACTTAGTCGGCCGTGCCGGTAAAACATTGGAGGAAGTACTGTAATGTCAAAAAAACCAAAACTAGACGCCGAAACATGGCAAAAACAGATAGACGAGCTAACCGAAGCGCTACAACGGGAGCGCGCAGACGCTACAAACTTGCGCCGCCGCTACGAAGAGCAAATCGCCAGCCTGCAAACCCTGGCCAAAGCCAGCGTAGTGCGTGATCTACTGCCTGTGATCGATAACTTTGAGCGTGCCCTCAAACACGCGCCCGCTGATCTGTCCGAAAACGACTACATCAAAGGCATTCAAGGCATCGTCAAACAGTTCGAGAAAGTGCTCGAACAGCTTGGCGTCAAGAAAATCAAAACCGTCGGTGAGCCATTTAACCCTCACCTCCACGAAGCGGTGAGCATGGAAGAAGGCGACGGCGACCAGGAAATCGTGAGCGAAGAACTGCAGCCTGGTTACACCTTGGGCGAGGAAGTTCTCCGCCACGCTATGGTGCGCGTCCGCACGCAGTAAGACGGAGGATTTCTAATTAGCACTCTTGACAGTTGAGTGCTAATTTTTTATGCTACTATTGTATTAGCACTCTAAGTGACTATCTGCCAAAGAAAGGGAATCTATATGGGAAAAATTATAGGTATCGATCTCGGTACAACTAACTCAGCAATGGCTGTCATGCAGTCTGGCAAGCCGGAAATTATTGCTAACAGCGAGGGCGCTCGCACTACTCCGAGCGTTGTGGCTATTAACAAGAATGGTGAACGCCTGGTTGGCCAGGTTGCCCGCCGTCAGCAGGTAACAAACTCCAAAAATACCATTTATGAGGTAAAGCGCCTTATCGGCCGCCGCTGGGAAGACAAAGAAGTCCAGCGCGACTTTAAGCTGATGGGCTACGAAATCGTCAAGAGCAACGGTGGCGTTAAGGTAAAGATGGGAGACAAAGAGTACAGCCCTGAGGAAATCAGCGCTATGATCCTGGGCAAGTTGAAAGCTGACGCCGAGGCCTTCCTCGGCGAGCCAGTCACCGAAGCTGTCATTACCGTTCCTGCTTACTTCGACGACAGCCAGCGCCACGCCACCAAAGACGCCGGTAAAATTGCTGGCCTTGAAGTAAAGCGCATTATCAATGAGCCAACCGCAGCAGCCTTGGCCTACGGCTTGGACAAGGCCGACAAAAAGGATGAAAAGATCGTCGTGTACGACTTGGGTGGCGGTACGTTCGACGTATCCATTCTTGAGCTCGGCGACGGCGTATTTGAGGTAAAAGCCACCAACGGCGACACGCATCTCGGTGGTGCCGACTTCGACCGCGTGCTTGTGAATTATTTTGTAGATGAGTTCAAGAAAGAGCATGGTATCGACATCTCCGATGACAAGGCCGCCATGCAGCGCTTGCGCGACGAGGCAGAGAAGGCCAAGATCGAGCTTTCGACTGCCCAAGAAGTAGATGTCAACCTGCCTTTCTTGACCGCCGACGCCGAAGGCCCTAAGCACTTTGAGCACAAACTTACCCGCGCCAAATTGGAGAGCCTGGTAGGCGAGCTGATTGACAAAACTGCCGAACCTTGTGAGAAGGCGCTCAAAGACGCCGGTCTCAGTGCCGGTGACATCGACGCCGTAGTTTTGGTGGGCGGTATGACCCGCATGCCAGCCGTACAAGAGAAGGTAAAGAAAATCTTTGGCAAAGACCCAATGAAGGGCGTTAACCCGGATGAGGTTGTGGCCGTCGGTGCCGCCATCCAAGGCGGTGTATTGCAGGGCGACGTCAAAAACGTGTTGTTGCTGGATGTAACTCCGCTATCTTTGGGCATCGAAACCATGGGCGGCGTCATGACCAAGCTCATCGACCGCAATACCACCATTCCAACTTCTAAGTCCGAGGTGTTCTCTACCGCAGCCGACAACCAGCCGCAAGTAGAAGTGCACGTTGTGCAGGGCGAGCGCGGCATGGCCACCGACAACAAATCCCTAGGCCGCTTTATCTTGGACGGAATCCCCCCAGCGCCGCGCGGCGTACCTCAAATTGAAGTAACATTCAACATCGACGCCAATGGCATCCTCAATGTAGCCGCCAAAGATAAGGGCACCAGCAAAGAGCAGAGCATCACCATCTCCGGCTCCGGTAACCTGGATAAGACAGACGTCGAGAAGATGGCCAAAGAGGCAGAAGCTCACGCAGAGGAAGACAAGAAGAAGCGCGAAGCTGTCGAAGCCCGCAACCTACTCGAGAACGCAATCTACCAGGCAGAGAAGCTAA
>DATDBJ010000059.1:0-8396 GCA_036524895.1 Saccharimonadales bacterium (SeqCode) | reverse complement strand
TTTGCGACACATGAATCGACGCCCTAAAGCTCGTCTGCTTGGTATAGCCGAGTAAACCCAAACCCGCCAGAGTAACAACCGGCTTAAGCAGCATCACAACGGCGGCAATTACCAGCGCAGGCACAAGCGCCGGGCCAACTTGATCGAGCCCCAGATGCACGCCCAGGCCTACAAAGAACAAAACTATAAAGAAATCACGAAGCGGTTTAAGGCGCGTGCCCATCTCTTGGGCATAAGGCAAGTGAGCCAATGCAACACCGGCAAACAGCGCGCCAACCTCAAGCGAGAAACCGGCCCAGGCGAAAGCGCTAGCAATGCCAAATGTCCAAGCCAGCGAAAACAGGAACATAAGCTCCTGGCTCTTTGCGAACAGCTTCGTCAGGCGCGGCATAATGAACGCGCCGACAAACGTCAGCGCCGCCGCGATTCCCACGCCCTTGCCAAGCAGCACCGCGAAGTCGGACAGATTAGAGCCGCCCGCCCGCGTCGACACAAACAGTAGCGCAAGCGTCGCGACAATGTCGTCAACTAGCAAAATGCCCACCGCGAGCTGCCCGTACAACCGCGACAACCCCTTCTTGTCACTCACAACCTTGATCACAATAATCGTACTGCTAAAAAGCAGGGAAGTGGCAATCAGCAAACTCTCAGTAACATTAAACCCAAGTAGCTGCGCCACCCCGTAGCCAGCCGGACCAAGCCCAAGGACAATGCACAAAAAAGTCAGCACAACCGGGCGGCCAACACTTTTAATAACCGCCACATTAAGCCCCAGACCAATCATAAAAAGCAACAAGGCAATGCCAATCTGGCTAAACGAGTTAAACGCCTCCTCGGCATGAACAACATTCAAAAGCGCGGGCCCCACCACAAAACCGCTTATGATATACCCGATGATCGGCGGCTGCCGGAACATCCTGGCCAGCAACGAGATACCCGCCGCCAGAGCCAGAACAAGGCTAAGCTGATAAAAAATCGATTGTTCCATTTTTATTTAATCTTACTTCTTATAATTGTGACAGAACAGCAGTCATTAGGCAAATGTCCAGGCTGGCTAGGAAACAATAGCGGTCTACGGGTGTCTATGTTATAATGTAAAAGCTAGAAATAAGCTGCTAACCAGTAGGTTCTAGAAAGTATTAACAAAGTGTCGCCTAAAGAGGAGCAGCTAACTGGAAACGTTTCACAACACCAGCTTACCTCCGGTGCAAGAAAGAGGATAAGTAAATAATGTCAACCAAGCTATTCGTCGGCTCGCTGAGCTACAGCGTTAACGATGACCAACTGAAGGACGCCTTCGCAGCAGCCGGCACCGTGGTTTCTGCTAAGGTAATCATCGACCGCGAAACCGGACGCTCTAAGGGCTTTGGCTTTGTAGAGATGAGCAGTGACGACGAAGCTAAGCGCGCAGTCGACATGCTTAACGGCAAGGAAATCGAAGGCCGCGCCATAGCTGTCAGCGAAGCTCGCCCACAGGAAAACCGCGAACGCCGTTCATTCGGCGGCAACGGCGGTGGTAACCGAGGCGGCAACCGCTACTAGATTCAACTCGAATCATCAAAACACCCCGGATGTCCGGGGTGTTTTTTTGTATTTTTGTATATAGCCACTAGACTTTAGCCTGTGCAGCCCTCGACCTCATAAACTGGCCGCGCACCTGAAAGAGCAGATAGACACCAATAGCCGAGCCGATCAACGCACCAACCATATCGCCAAAGCCGCCGTATGCGGCCGACAAAGAGTTGGCATAGTCAACCCATGCGTCAGCCCAGTGAGCGACCCGCCACAAAGCCCACGCTCCCCAAAGTTGCAGAACGCCGAAAATCAGCGCCAGCCACCACAGCGCACCAGCTAATGCCTTACGTCCGTTCTCAGGAATTTTAAACGGTACTTTCTTATTAAAGACATCATCCAGAGTAGATTCTAACTTTTCTAACTGTGCCATATGGTCACTTCCCCTTATACCCTTACATACATTAAATATGTATTAATTTAAGCATGGGCCTACGGCGGATGGCGCGCAAATTGATTTATGCCACAGGCCCGCAGGTCGGGCCCGGATCCCCGCTAAAAACTCTGACGTATATGCGAAAAACTGTAGTCCCAATCCGCGTCGGACTTTTTGTGAGGATTAAAAATATTTTGCGGATCAAAAATATCTTTGGTTTCGCGAAAAAGCTTCACAATGCCGCGCCCAAACTGCTCCTCCAGCCACGGGCCGCGCACCAACCCGTCATTATGCTCACCGCTCAAAGACCCCTTGTACTGCAAAACTAACTGGTCCACCTCTTCCATAACGGGCAGCAATTTAGCGCGCTCACGCTTCTCCTCAATCTTCATCAGCGGGATAATGTGGAAATTGCCATCGCCCATGTGTCCGGCAATCGTCGCAAGCAGCTTGTACTTGCGGATAATCCGGCGAATCTTGGGCAAAAATTCCGGCAAGTACTGCGGGCTCACTACTAAATCGTCGATAAACGGCGCGGTGTGTTTGTCCTTCACTTTACTGCGCAAGAGATTAAAACTCTGGCGGCGCATAATCCAGAACTTCTGGGCCTTTTCGGCCGTGTTATCTTTTTCCATAGCCATTTTGTAAGGTTTGAGGTCCAGTTTGAGCGCGTCGATTTTCTCATCGACCTCTCGCTGGGTCTGACCGTTAAACTCGACCATCAAGATGAGCTTGGGGATGCCGCGCAACAGCATTAGTCCGTCGGGAATGAGGCTGAATAGCAGCTTGATAAGGCCCCAGGTGCCCAGATATTTGCGGAAAGAGGGCAGGAAACGGATCGAAAGCCATAGCGTATGGTCGTCAAACGATTCGAATGTTGCCGGCTTGTGAGTAAGCACTTTGTTGACCACTTCGCCGAGCGGCTTAATGTTCTTCATGAAGCACACCAAGACGCCGGTGTAGGGGCGGATGGGAACCAGCCGATATTTTATGTCGGTCACCAGCCCGAGTGTGCCCTGGCTGCCGATAATCAGCTTCGTCAGGTCAAAAACGCCAGTGTCGCGGTCCCAGACATCCCATAAGTTGTAGCCCATGGAGTTTTTGGTTACTTGCGGCTTGGCGGCTTTGATCTTATCGTAATGCTTCTCGACCAAATGAAAGAGCTCTTTGTACAGCCGACCTTCGTAATCTTTTTGGGCCATCTTTTTGACCAATCCAGCTCGGTTTAGCGGCTTGACGACGTACTCCTTGCTATCAGCGAACACCACTTTCAGTTCTGTAACGAAATTGGTAACCTTGCCATATTCGAGCGACTTTTCGCCGCCGGAGTTATTGGCCACCATACCGCCTATAGTACAGAGATCGCGGCTGGCCGGATAAGACGGCATTATGGCCTTGTGCTTCAACGTTTCCTTCTCGAAGTCACGGTAAAACACGCCGGGCTGGGCGTGCGCTTCGGTGGCTGTGACACTCTGTATTTTTGTGAAGTGCTTGTTAAAATCTACGATGATACTTTCGTTGACAGCGCCGCCCGACATATCGGTACCGGCAGAGCGGGCAGTAAGCGACAACTCTGGCATCTTCTTTTTGTTCTCGGCCACCAGTGCGACCAGCTTCTGTACGTCATTGCTGTTTTTGGGCATTACCACCAACTGGGGCTTTATCTCAAACAGGGAAGCGTCGTGACTATAAAACTCGCGCGCTTCGTCACTATCATCAATCTCGCCGCTAAAACCAGTAGCTATAAGCTTCTGCTTAAACTCATCCATACCATAAGCTTAAACGTAATGTGAGTCCATAGCAACACCGCCCAAGCGCAGTCACATCTGACCGCTGACGAATCACGGCCGAACTAACGGCAAAAAATTGACAAATATTACATAGCACAGAGCAGTCCCCTAAGATAAAATAGTGCGATGATACGCTTACCCCGGATCGTTATTATTGGCGGCGGAACTGGCAGCTTTGAGATTTTGAGCGGGCTCAAAAATTACACGCCCAATATTACGGCGCTAGTGAGCATGGCTGACGACGGCGGCTCGACCGGCCTGCTGCGCGACGAATATGGCGTACTGCCGCCCGGTGACGTGCGCAAGTGCCTAGTGGCACTGTCGCGCGCTCCGAAGATGCGCGACCTGTTTAATTACAGATACGAGGGAGGAAGCTTTGCCGGGCACACCTTCGGCAACCTATTCCTCAGCACCGTCGAAAAAATGGCAGGCAACAATTTTATCGGCGCGATTGAGCTGGCGAGCAGGATGCTCAACATCGTCGGCCGTGTCGTGCCTGTTACGCTCGATAACGTCACTCTGGTGATCGAAGAAGAAAACGGGCGGGTTGTCCGCGGCGAACGGAACCTCGACGACGACATCCATTTTAAAGCACAGCGCCCCAAGATACGCCTTGAGCCCGCAGCACACATCACCCAAGAGGGCAGAGAAGCAATACTCAGCGCGGACATCGTAGCCATCGCACCCGGCAGCCTCTACGGATCACTTGCGGCAGTGCTTGTGGTTGACGGTGTTGT
This sequence comes from Saccharimonadales bacterium (SeqCode), assembly GCA_036524895.1. Taxonomy (GTDB): domain Bacteria; phylum Patescibacteriota; class Saccharimonadia; order Saccharimonadales; family UBA4665; genus PMNU01. The sequence continues at coordinate 3,921 of DATDBJ010000059.1, read as the reverse complement.
CGAGGCGCTCAAAGCTACAAAAGCCCAAAAAGTCTTCATCTGCAACCTAGTTACCGAGCATGGCCAGACCGACTGCTTTAAGGTCCACGACTACGCCGCAGAAATCGAAAGGTTTTTAGGCGGCCAAGTAAAACTGGATTACGTCCTCTACAACACGCACAAACCGCAAAAAGAACTCCTCAGCCGCTACTACGCCGATGAGCAGCGCACCTGGATCGAGTACAATACGGACGCGCTTGCCAAGCAGCACTACACAGCAATCGGCGACAATTTTATATCAGAAGAATCCGGACATCCGACGACGCTCATCCGACACGACGCCGACAAAACCGCACTCACTTTACAAAAAATCTACGAACAAACCATGCTAGAGTAGAAATATGACCTGCACAAAAGCCATCATCCCCATTGCCGGCTACGGCACCCGCCGCCTGCCCATCACCAAAGCCATCGAGAAATGCATGCTGCCGGTGGGCAACCGCCCGGTTATCGATTACGTCGTCGAGGATTGCATCCGCGCCGGCATAACCGAATTTTTATTCGTAGTAGGCGAAGAATTCGACCAAATCCGCCGCTATTACGGCCAAAATCAGCTACTGGAAGATTATCTGGAGAACAAGGGCAAGGTAGATGAGCTAGAGCAAGTCCGCGCCCTCACCAAAAAAGCCCGCTTTCACTACGTCGTCCAAGACCAATACCAACCGTACGGTACCGCCGTGCCGGTCTGGCTATGCCGCCACCTCGTCAAAAAGGACGAGAAAGTCCTGGTGGTGTTTGGCGACCAATTCTTTTACCGCCCGGATGGCGGATCGGAACTGGCCGACTTTATCAAACAGGCCGAAGCAGCCAAAACGCCGTCCGCCATGCTCGCCAACGAAGTAGACTGGAACGACGTCAGCCAATACGGCATAGTCGTCACCAAAAAACCGAACGGCCAGGAACTCTACGAAAAAATCATCGAGAAACCCGCGCGCGACGAGGCGCCCACCAACCTCTCTAACGCCAGTTGCTTCGTCTTTGACCACAATATTTTCCCGTTCATCGAAGACAATCTGGATCAAGAGTTTGAGGGCGAGCATTTCCTAACCGACCCGCTCAACGCCTACGCTGCGGCCGGCAACGACATCGCCGTCATCCGCGCCAAAGGCGAATACCTCGACTGTGGCACCACCAAAGCCTGGCTGCACACCAACCAGCGCATTCTTGGCAGCTAGAGACGCCAAGGGCTAAAGCCAAAGCAATAGAAATTAGGTTTTATACTCCAAACAGTAACCTGTAAGCCGCATAGCCCTGAAACAGCTCGGGCAAATTTTAGCTTTGCAAGAAATATTTCCAGGCAGGTACAACGTACACTGTAACGCCGTCACTTGTGATAGTTTCTTCTGTATCAAGAGTTACAATGAGCCCCTCACGAAGATCAAGGCGCTTGCAACACTGTACCAATCCCTTTATCTCTCTTTTTCGAGCTTCATCATCGGATATGCTTATCGCCACCTGAAGAGCCTCAACTATCCGGCCTCTATCGCTAACCACGAAGTCGCATTCTACATTATCTTGGTAATAAAAAAGTTGTTTACCTTGCTTTAGTAGCTCAAGCGCGACAACGGTCTCCAGCTTACGGCCCTCATCCTCGCTAAACTTAAAGTCTATGGCAGACCCTAAACCAGAATCAATTGCGTACACCTTTTTTTGTGAGCCCTCAGACTGCACAATCGATTCAGAATATTTCGCTATAAAACGCCCCATATATATAGCGTCAACATTGTCGCGGTAAGCATAAAGCGTATCCCTGCCAACACTGTAACCTTGCGATTTAAGGTCATTGTATATCTTATTGACGCTAAATTCGCACGCGCTCGCCCCGATAACTCTCTTGCAGAAGTACTTAAGAACCGCAACCTGAGATATGTCATATCGTTCTACTAAATCTCGCAGAAGCATCACATTAAAATACTCCTGCAGTATTTTGTCTTTAAGGTCTTGGGTTTGAGCAATTATTTCAGGAAAGCTACCCTCGTCCATGAATTGTCTGAATAGCGCTATCAGACGAGCTTTGTCGCTGCTGCTGTGGGGGTTGAGTCCGGGCTTTGCGACATTTACAAATTCGGAAAACGATAGTGGATAGACCTCAAAAGTGACCGTGCGGCCACGCAGGGCAGTAGCGATTTCTCTGGAAAGCAGCTTAGAGTTAGAGCCAGTTATAAATACGCGCTGACTGATAGTGGAGTAAAGCCTGTCAACAAACTTTTCCCAGCCTTCAACTTCTTGAACCTCATCAAAGAAAAAATAACACGTGGACATATCGAGGTCAGGATAAAGCTCCTGGTATGCTTGCAATACGAGGTCAATCTCGGTGCTTTCAAGACGAAGACGCTCATCCTCAAAATTTATATACAGAAGTCGCTCATTTGCTATATTCTTTGCTTTGAGCTGATTCATTAGATCGAATAGGTGATACGTTTTCCCGCTGCGACGAACGCCAGTTAACGTGATTATCTTTCCGGCATCCAGTGGTATAGCTAAACTGCGCGCCCAAATCTTTGGAATCGTGCGCGATTGGCTGTCTAGTATAATGGTTTTTAGCAACTCTTTCTTATCCATAAGGAAATTATACAGCATAAGTTTCCTTTTCGCAAGGAAACTTATGCTGTATAAAGCTTACTTTTGTTTGCTCCTCGTTCAACAAAAAACGCTATGAAACACTGCTTCCTGGCTCCTGCGAGGTTACCCTGTATAATGCAAAGCATGAGCGATAACAAAAAAACACGAATACTAATTGTCGGCGGGGGGTTTGCCGGAGTAAAATCGGCGCTAGAGCTGGGCAAGAACAAAGACTGCAAAGTTACGCTACTGAGCGACCACAGCCACTTTAGGTACTACCCCGGCCTGTACCATACCGCAACAGGCGGCCGCCGCGCCGGCGCGCGTATCCGTTTAGAAAACATCCTGCAGGATACGCCTGGCAAATTCGTGCGCGACAGAGCCGTTACATTGGACCGCAAAAATAAAGTGGTCATCACCAAAGGCGGCAAAAAGTTAGCGTACGACAAACTGCTCCTGGCACTCGGCAACGTCACCAACTACTTCGGAATCCAAGGGTTAAAAGAGTACTCTCTGGGCATCAAATCAACCGAGGACGCAGAAAAATTCAAAAAACACTTACATCAGCAATTTGCCGACAATTCCTGTCCGGATCTCAACTACTTTATCGTCGGGGGCGGACCCACCGGCATCGAGCTAGCCGGCGCACTGCCGTCTTACATCAAGCGCATCATGAAGAAACATGGCGTCAAAGACCGCAAACTCAACATCAGCCTCATCGAAGCCGCGCCGCACCTGCTGCCGCGCGCGCCAAAAGACGTTTCATCGGATATCACCAAACGCTTACGCAAGCTAGGAATCAAGCTATACCTCGGCACGGCCGTTAAAGGCCAGGACTCCGACAGCCTAATGTTCGGCGACAAAGACCTCCCAAGCCACACCGTAGTCTGGACTGCCGGCGTCACCAACCACCCGTTCTTCAAGGACAATCAGTTCAAATTAAATGAGCGGGGCAAGGTAGAAGTAAACCAGTATCTGGAGGCCGAACCGGACATTTACATCTTGGGCGACAACGCCAACACCCTGTACAGCGGCATGGCGCAAACCGCTCTGCATGACGGCCAATTTGTAGCAAAAAATATCATAAGAGAGATAAGGGGCGGCTCGCCAAAAGAATACGAACCCAAGCAGCCGGTCAGCGTCATACCCGTCGGACCCTATTGGGCGAGCGTCGAGTGGGGCAAGCGGCACTTCAGCGGCTTCACTGGTTGGATTTTACGCATACTAGCCGACCTCGTCGGCTTTCACGATCTACAAAGCTGGCCAAAAGCCGGCGGGCAATGGATGCAAAGCCTGACAGAAGAAGATCTGGACTGCCCC
>DATDBJ010000058.1:0-2797 GCA_036524895.1 Saccharimonadales bacterium (SeqCode) | reverse complement strand
TCCACCATGTTCAATGGAGCTTTGCCCTGGCGGAAGCCCTGAATTTTTACGGTTTTGGCAAGTTCTTGGAGCACTTTGCTCTTCTCGTCTGCTAGCAGTTCGGAGTCGGCTGCGAGCGTCAATTTTACTTTTGTGTCAGATAAATTCTTGGTTGTAGCATGCATAGTTACTAACTCTAACAGATTACCGCATCTTTTGCCACTGGTTAATTGCCTCGGTAATCTTTGACGATCGACACTATACGAGCTAGGCTGTGGCGCCCTGATGTGCTGGTTAGGAGGTTTTTTATCTCAAATTGCTCTTCTTCCAGCTCTTTGTTGCCGATAAACATGACGTAGTGGACGCCTTTTTTGACGGCGGTTTTAATTTGTTTGTCGGTGGGCTTGCCGCTGATGTCCACGGCGACGTTTAGGCCCACTTCGCGCATTTCGCCGATGGCCTTTTGAGCATCGCTATATACGTGGCCGATGAGCACAACATAAATGTCAGTTTCGCTGCGCAGTGGCGGCATGAGGTCGTGGCCCCTTAGGAAGTTCTCGAGGGTTACGTCGCCAAAACCAAACCCTACGGTCGGCACGGGCTCTACGCCAAAGAGGCCAACGAGCCCGTCGTAGCGGCCGCCTCCAAGCATGGCTCGGTTGTTTTCTGGGTCTTCATCGAAAATTTCGAATACGATACCGGTGTAATAATCAAAGCCTCGCATTATGGTCAAGTCAAATACGGCGTTGGTAATTTTGGAGTCTTTTAGTGCGTGCAGCAGCTCCATGAGCTCCAACGCTGCGCTGTGTTGACGGATTTCTTCCGGCAGGTGCTCGATTGTTTTGATCTTGAGCAGGTCCATCAGTTTAGTGCTGGCGCTGGCGTCACGCTGGGAGGGCGTGAAAATAGCGTCGGCTTCGGCCACAAATGTTTCGTGCGGCATTTTGTGCATGCGGTCGATCAGCTTGCTAACGGTGTGGCGCTGCACGCCGTCCAACTTGAGATAATCTCGCAGGATAAAGTCCATTAGTTTGCGGCTGTTGATGCGGATGCTGTACATATCGTGCGTTGCGCCGGCGGCCTTGAGAATGCCATCGGCTACCTGAATAACTTCGGCTTCGGCTTGAACACTCTCAACGCCGAAAATATCAACGTTGAGCTGCCAGTGCTCGCGTAAGCGGCCGCGCTGTGGGCGCTCGTAGCGCCATAGATTGGGAATACTGTACCAGCGCAAAGGATATGCCAGCTCTTGCCTCCTGCCGGCTACCATGCGGCTCACGGTGGGGGTCATTTCTGGCCGAATGGCAACTTTGCGGCCGCCGCGGTCTTCAAAACTGTAGGTCTGTTCGTTAACAATTTCGTCGCCGGTTTTTGCCAAGTAGATATCTAGCGGCTCAAGAATTGGCGCGTCGTACTCTTCGTAGCCGAAGCCTTCGGCGACGCGGCGCATCAGGCCAAACATGTACTTTTGCAGGCGCTTGTCCTCGGGGTAAAAGTCGCGCGCGCCTTTGTAGGGTTGGGTGGATAATGCCATAAATTTCCTATTGTTCCTTTGATTAGATTGTATCAGATAAATAAAACGCCGGGCGTGCCGGCGTTAGTTTTGAAACAAAATCAAACTGGCCGTTAACGCCTCGGCGATATATGCAGTTGATGTGCGGCCAATGTATTCATCAGTCAGAATATACTGTAATTTATGACTTCTTGCCAGGGGTTGAGAGCGCCGCCAAGAACTTGTCCGCCCACCAGAAGATGTTTTCATCGCGAACTACGCTGCGTAAATTGCGCCAGCGTTGCTGCCGTTCCTGGGCGGGCATCGCGAGCGCCTCCCCTATGGCCAGAGCCGCTGCAACCTTGTCTGCCGGCGGCACTAGCAACGCATCACGCAATTGCTCGGCAGATCCCATAGCCGTACTTAACACCGCCATGCCATCGTCGTCCTGACGGGTAGCAATGTACTCTTTGGCGATCAGGTTCATGCCGTCGGCGTCAGGAAGCAGGAGCATTAGGTCGGTAACGCCATACCACGCAGTCACTTCTTCAAAGCCCATCGTTTTATATTCGTAATCAACAGGCTGCCAGTTCTTGTTTCCCAAGCTGGCATTAATCTCCTTTACCGTGCGCTTGATATCTTCGCCGAGCCGGCTATACTCTGGCAGGCCCTCGCGCGATGGCGCCGCAATCAACTTGTATACGATGTCGTATTTGTGTGGATGATTACTTAAAAACTTCTCTAGAGCTCGTAGCTGCGTAATAATGCCCTTGGTGTAATCCATCCTAGATAGCGAAAAGATGATCTTTTTGCCGGCCATCTGCCGCTTTATGGCCTGTTGCATGCGCCGCACGGCTGGGCGCTTAGCTGCAGAATGATAGGCTTCATAGTCGATGCCTATCGGAAATGAATCGATAACTTCCGGAGGGCGCACTTTAGATTGTGTCAAGTACTCCTGTAAGCGCTTGACGTCCTTATGTGTTTGCATACCCACCAAATCAGCTTGGGCGATGCCGTCCGCCAATTCACACGCATAAGGCAAGTCCCGCCAATACTGCGGCTCGGGGAACGGCACGTGCAAAAAATAGCCAATGCGGTTATGCACTCCTGCCTGGCGTAAGTAGGCAGGTAGGAGCATCAAATGGTAGTCGTGTATCCAAATTACATCATCCGACCCTACGATTTTTTGTAGCGAGTCTGCGAAACGGCGGTTCATCTCGCTATACGCTTCCCAATCGTCTGGCGTCGGAATGAGCGCAGGCTGCTTACTGTGCAGCACCGGCCAGAGAAAACTGTTAGAAAATCGGTCATAATAGCCGCGCATCA
>DATDBJ010000057.1:0-5973 GCA_036524895.1 Saccharimonadales bacterium (SeqCode) | reverse complement strand
TTAATCATTACCTTGGTACGATGAGGCTATAAGGTGATGAGCCATGAAACTGCTTTTAATTGAGGATAATAGAACGTTGTCAGACGGGCTTAAAAAACAGCTCAGTAAGAGCTTTGTGGTCGAAGCTGTCAGAACTGGCGAAGAAGGCATCCAGCACGCACTTGCAGGCGGACAAGATGTCATAATACTCGACCTTTCCCTGCCCGACAAAAGTGGCTATGAAGTCTGCCACAGCATTAGACGTGCTGACGTAAAAACGCCGATTCTTATATTGACAGGGATCGCAGACATTACGAGCCGCGTAACGTTGCTTAACGCCGGTGCCGACGACTATCTAACCAAGCCCTTCAGCGTAGCAGAGCTGCGCGCCAGACTAAACGCACTGCTCCGGCGGCCGCCAATTACCATAGCCGCCGGGATTTTTAGAATACAAGACCTTGTTATCGACCCAAGTCGCCGCAGAGTCGAGCGCGCCGGAACACACATTCCTCTCAGGCGCAAAGAATTTGACATCTTAGAGTACTTGGTACGTAACCGAGGACGCCCGGTAACTCGCTCAATGATCCTCGACCACGCATGGGACGGCACTAAAGATTCCTGGAATAACACGGTTGATGTACATATCAAGCATCTACGCGATAAGATTGACCGGCCATTTGGGTCGCCGCTTATCAAAACGGCATATGGTATCGGTTACATGATTGATGACATGTAACAGAAAGGAGGTGTGTAATGGGCAACATAGTCACTAGTTTGCTCACCGACGCGAGCTTACGCAGTGCGTCTGCTGTCGAGCTGACCTTGATCAATCAAGCAAAGATTGCCGCGCCATGGGGCGACGATCCAGAACTATAGACTTACAAAAGTCAATTCCGCAATCGGGCACCGCAGGATATAATAACCATATTCGCGCGTTGCCCGATTTAACCAAACGACCACATGACCATAAGACAAAGACTCCACCGTATATTCATTGCTCCGCGCCACCATGATGAGGATATTCGCAACCGCGAGGTTGTACTTAATGTCTTGCTTACGAGCACTCTCGCAATTGCACTCCTGGCATTAACTTCGCTTATTATTGAGATTATTTTCATTGGCTACACCTTTCTGGTGACTCGAGCCTGTACTATCGCGATAATCGTGCTTTTTGTAGTGCTGCTGAGCTGGCTCTCGCGGCGCGGCTGGCTTAAAACCGCCTCCCTTCTGCTTGTAGGCACCTACTTTCTACTCGCTTTTGCGCTGGCGTACCAGTGGGGGATTAACCTTCCGACCAGCGCATTGCTATTTGGCCTCGTGATTGTATTGTCGGGTATTTTGCTTGGCCCTGCATATTCCTTATATGCTGCTATTTTGGTTGCCCTAACGCTCGCCGCTCTTATGCAGGCGGCGGAAAGCGAAGTTATCTACCCCGACTGGTCGTGGGCCCTTAACCGCCCCGGGCCAATAGATGTGGCCGGGTTCTCGTTTATATTTGGCGTTATCGCCCTGGTTTCCTGGTTATTTAACCAACAGATGGCGCGCTCGCTGCACAAAGCCGAAAAAGCCGAAGCGGCGCTAACAAAGCAAAAGCTACTGCTTGAGAGTACAGTAGAAGAACGCACCAGAGAACTACAAGCCGCCCAACTAGAGAAGGTACAGCAAATGTACCGCTTCGCCGAGCTAGGCCAACTCAGCACCGCACTCATACACGACTTGGCAAACCACCTCACAACACTCACCCTGAACATCGAGAGTCTGGAAGGCAAAGAGCGCTCGACAGTTCTCAAGCAGGCCAAACAAAGCATCAGCCATATAGACGATATGGTCGTGCGTGTGCGCGACCAGCTACACGGGCGTACGAATGTTCGCACCTTTAATGTCGCAACCGAGATTGAAGAAATGGCAAAAATGCTGCGGCATCGCAGTCAACTGGCAAACGTACAACTTACATGTGAACTGCCTATCGACAAAAAAGCGCTCCGTTGTCATGGCGAGCCGATACGCTTCCGGCAAATGATTGCCAATCTGATAGGTAATGGCATCGACGCATACCATACGGCGCCGGGGCCAGAAGAAAAACGTGAGGTCCTAGTAGCGGCAAAAAGCGATGGAGACAACATCATAATTACAGTAAGCGACTGGGGTTGCGGCATACCTCAGAAAGCACGCAACAAACTATTCGAGCCCTTCCACAGCACTAAAGACACCGGCATGGGCATGGGGCTTTTTATCGTCAAACAAATTGCCGAAGAGCATTTTCTCGGTTCAGTAGTCCTTGACCGATCCAAGAAGCACACTGCGTTCCTAGTAAAGCTTCCCAAGGCCGGAGTATGACACCGCTAAGGACGGTGGGCGCCCTGCGGCGAGGCTCAGCGTTTCTTGCCTCCATCCAACAAGCCGACGGAGGGTTCAACAGTTTTTCGAGCCCTTCGCAAGCACCCTTTAAGCCACAAATTACCTACAAAACGACTTTTACGCCAGCACTCATCCTGGCCGCCTTAAGTGCAATCGACAACCCTTTAGCAAACAGCATGCGCAAAAAACTGGCCGCCTGGTTACTGCTCCAAAAAAGCCCGGCATGGTCATTCAACTATTGGGCAACCTCGGCTCCGCAATGTACAGCCATGCCCTACCCCGACGATCTGGACGACACCTTTTGCGCGCTAACAGCCCTCTACCTGCACGACCCATCAATTATAGACGAAGCGTGCCTCGGCAAGGTAGTTAAACTACTCATTGCAACCGAGGAGCAAGTTGGCGGCCCGTACCGTACCTGGCTTGTAAAAAATAATGAGGTTCCGCAAATCTGGCAAGACGTAGACTTAGCCGTCAACAGTAATATCGCCTTTTTTATAAACATGGTCGCCGAGCCGCTGCCCAACCTAAACAACCTGATGGAAAGCGCAATCGCTGCCCAAAAGTTTTACTCCCCTTACTATCCTTCCGCATACCCTATCCTGTACTATCTGGCTCGCTCCTATCGCGGATCGCAAGCGAACGAATTAGCCCGTTACATTTTAAAGTGCCAGCGCCGCGGCTGGTGGGGTACACCCCTGCAAACCGCTTTGGCAGTCTCCGCACTGGCCCGTCTGGGCTACATCAATCGCTGTGGAGCTGCCGTATCGCACCTGTTAGAATATCAGCGAAAAGACGGATCATGGAGGGCGGAGAGCTTTTGTCTTGACCCAGCCATAAAAAACCAAAAATATTTTAACGGCTCCGATGCCCTAACGACCGCTTTTGCCCTGGAGGCGATTGGCCTTTATAGCCGGCGTCGCAAGGTGGTGCCCACGCCGCCCTGCTTGCTAAGTGATCCTGTCGGAAACCGATTGCAATCACAACTGTACAATACCGCCAAAAAAGCAATGAACGGCCTAGGGGCAGATCTAAAGCGCCAGTATCGCCCCATTATTGAGCAGACAATCCGTCGCGACGACCGCCGCGAGATTACACTACTGCCCTACTTCTTCAACAACTCTTTAATAACGCCGGTTTCGCTTGAGCGTACAGAGCTCTTTATTCATCTAGGGCTTGCGAATTTGTATGGCTGGACAGCGTATACCATCTATGATGATTTTTTGGACGGAGAAGGCGAGCCAAAGCTACTACCTGCTGCCAACACAGCACTCCGATGCTCTCTCAAAGAATTCAGGCGCGCCCTGCCCGCCAACGAGCTTTTCCAAAACCTAGTCGAACAAACTTTTGGAATCATCGACAGCGCCAACGCTTGGGAACTAGCCCACTGTAGAGCAAAGACGACAAGCAGCTCAATCATCATTAGCCACCTGCCAAAGTACGGCAACACGCTAAACCTCGCCAATCGCTCGCTCGGCCACACACTGACACCCCTTGGCGTTCTAGCTGAAGCCGGCGTCCAGCCGGATAACCCGCGGGCAATTTTAGTATGGCGTGCCCTCAGGCATTACATCGCGGCACGCCAGCTCAACGACGACCTGCACGACTGGGAGGAAGACTTGCGCGCCGGAATTATTACTTACGTTGTAGCGGCGATACTCGCCCAAATGTCCGTTCCGCCAGGCGAGTATGCCTTCGCGAGCCTCATACCAGACATGCAGCGTCAGTTTTGGCACAGCACTTTAAACAGCGTGTGCGCCGCCGCCACATCGCACACAAACAGCGCCCGAAGAGACGTACGGGCGAGCGGCCTGTTACTGGAAGAAAACATCATAAATAGGCTCGTAGGCAGACTAGACGAATCAGTCAAAAGCAGTCTCCACGAGCAAGGCAAAGCCAAACAGTTTCTTGCAGCTTACACAGAATCGGCGTCATGATTAGCCAACGGTTCGCGCTTAAACCTTGGCCATACAACCTTGGCAATCACCGCTTGGCTATCCAGCCAGCCAAAATCCCGGCTATCTGTACTGTGCAAGGTATTATCGCCTGTCAAAAAAACTGCGCCAGGCCGAACATCTGAGATCCTTTTAATTTTTTCCAAGCCGTCATGCCGGGCGACCACAATATCACCCCGGCGAGACTTACGAGCCCGAATAGCCAGCACGAGCATGCCCGGCCTTAAGGTAGGCGCCATACTATCGCCAACTACTCGTCTTAGAAGAAGCATGTTTTAAGACTTTTTCGTCTCAGCAAAAATAGCCGCGATGTCGTCGATCATATCGAGCAACTTCTGCCCCTCCGCGGGATCGGCGGTCTTTTTGCACAATCCAGCCTGCTTGGTCGTCTTCCAAAACTTGTCGTGCAAGTCCGGATATTTCTCAAGGTGCTCAGGCTTAAAATAATCCGTCCAGAGCACCCACAGGTGATGTTTTACCAGCTCGGCACGCTGCTCTTTGATCATGACAGCCCGCCACTTGTCCTCTTCGTGCAGTCCCTCATATTTTTTCATGATTTCATGCACGCTCTCAGCCTCTACACGAGCTTGAGCAGGATTGTACACGCCGCACGGCAGGTCGCAGTGCGCGTACACCGGCTTAATAAAAGACAACTTCATGGGTTCCTCCTTCTTTACTCCCCTAGTATAACGCACCTACCGCTTGGATTGCTCGGCGCGCCACTTTTCGATCTCGCCGTGATGGCCGCTCAAAAGGACGTCCGGAACTTTCATACCCCGAAATTCTTCCGGGCGGGTATATTGCGGAAACTCAATGTTTTCGTCGTCATCTTGGAACGACTCTATATCGGCGCTCGTTTCGCCGCCGAGCACCCCCGGCAAAAGACGCACTATGCTGTCGATGATAACCATCGCCGGTAATTCACCGCCGGTAAGAACATAGTTGCCAATACAATACTGACGGTCTATCCATGTAGTTACGCGCTCATCATAGCCCTCGTATCTTGGACAAACGATAATTAGCCCGTGCTCGGCCGCAGCCAATTCTTTAGCATCAGACTGTCTATACACCTTACCACGTGGAGTAGGCAGCAAGACCAACGCATCAGGATCACTTTCTTTTGCGCGCTCTATGGCCGCCGCCATAGGCTCCGGCTTAAGTAGCATGCCGTCGCCGCCGCCATACGGCGTATCGTCCACCTGTTTGCGTGGTCCTAGCCCAAAATCACGCAAGTTAATATATTCGTATGCGGCAATCCCGCGATCCTGGGCTTTCCAGAGCATGCTGTTATTTAGCGCACCTTCAAACATCTCCGGAAATAGAGTGATAATCTGTATTTTCTTCATTACCTATGATTATAGCAATAAGAAACAAAAACACCCCTAGCTTTACTGGGGTGTTTTTGTCACATATAGGGCTCCCAAGTTGTCTTGTCGACAAAGTGGCTCGCATGAGCTCTCACGGATTTTTGTTTTGGATGTAAAAGCTTCGGTCGAATTATTCGACTTACATCTTACTATACGTCAAGATCGTCTAGTTCTTCAAGCTCTTTCCGAGTTTTACTTACAACGCTTGATTCGCCTCTCTTTGGCACATCGTCTTCGCCAGATAAATCTGAGAAATCGCCACGCCGGCTATTCGTGTCGTCCATATCGTTGCTGCTAGCAGACTGACTGCGTCC
>DATDBJ010000056.1:0-5853 GCA_036524895.1 Saccharimonadales bacterium (SeqCode) | reverse complement strand
TGTGATCGAAGATTTTCTTTCGCCTGATCAGGAACATTCATTTACTGTGAACGTCGGCGACAAGGTCTTCCCTGCCTATCGGGTCCAGCACAATAACCAATTAGGGCCTTACAAGGGCGGCATACGCTTTCATCCGGGCGTGAATATTGATGAAGTCCGGGCTCTGGCAACACTAATGAGCCTGAAGACGGCAGCCGTTGGATTGCCGCTCGGCGGAGGTAAGGGTGGCGTTATGGTAGATCCTCGGCAACTGAGCCGAGAAGAAATTGAGCAAATCGCGCGTGACTACGCCCGTCAACTGGCGCCGCATATAGGATCCGGCAAAGATATTCCGGCGCCGGATGTTAATACAAATGGCCAGATTATGGACTGGATGGTAGACGAGTTTGAAAAAGTTACCAACACCAGCGACCCAGGCAGTTTTACCGGCAAATCGATCGCACGAGGCGGCAGCGAAGGCCGGACGGCCGCTACAGGTTACGGTGCGGTAGTTGTGTTGGCCGAGTACCTAAAGAGCCGGAACATGAGCGACAAAGAGCTGACGGTTGGAGTTCAGGGGTTTGGTAGCGCCGGATATTATTTTGCAAAAGGCCTCAAAGAACAATTTCCTAAACTCAAAGTTGCCGCCGTCGCCAACAGCAAGCATACCTGGATAAAGACTTCCGGAATCGACGTCACCAAAACCATCAAGCCAACCGAAGCACCCCGTCCGGAAGATCTCGTAGATTTGCAGGAAGCGGAGCTGCTGCCGAGCGAGGCTATTCTCTCGCAGAACGTCGACATTCTGGCTCTGGCGGCGTTGGAAGATGCAGTCACCGATGCTAATGTTGCGAGTGTTAAGGCGAAAATTATAGTGGAAATCGCCAACGGCCCTATCTCTCAACACGCCGTGCAGACTTTGTTTGAAAAACATATCCCTGTTCTTCCGGACGTCATTGCGAATGCGGGTGGCGTTATCGTTTCGTGCCTTGAGTGGCAGCAAAACCTGAAGAGCGAAAAATGGAGCGAGGCGGAAGTCCTTAAAAAGATGTCCGATTCTCTGGCGAAAGCTACGAAAATAATGCTTGCCCGCGCAGACCAAGGCAAGATAAGCTACAAGCAAGCCGCATTTGAGATAGCGCTGGAGCGAATTCTGGGCTAAATCCACACATTTTGCGAGCAAAAAGGTTGTGCTTATGGCAATGACTACACTATACTTATTGAGAATAACCATCGTAATATGAAGAGCTAGAGGTATATGCGAATCTTGATGCTTGGGTGGGAGTTGCCTCCCCACAACAGCGGCGGACTTGGTGTAGCTTGCTATCAGCTCTGTAGGGCACTGTCCAAAAAAGGCGCGGATATCGAGTTTGTACTTCCCTACACCGCAAGCCATCCTAGCATAGACTTTATGTGTATTAACGCTGCTCACCCGCAGAATGTTGAGTCTGTCGTGAAGGCAGGTATGGCCTACGATAGCTTTAAATACGTCATGAGCACTGGCGAAGTAAAATACATGGATATCTTCGGCCAGTCAAGGATGTACGAAGAAGCTATGGGAAGGATTGTTGAGCTCGGTGAGTTCGACATCATACATGCACACGACTGGCTTACGTGCCGCGCGGGCTTGCGCGCCAAGATGGTGACCGGCAAGCCGTTGGTAGTACATCTCCATTCTGTCGAATCAGATCGCGCCGGCAAAGAATTTAGCGGTAACCCGCTCGTTCGGGAGATAGAGGCTTTAACCTTGAGCGTAGCCGACAGAGTTATTGCGGTCAGCCAGCACACTAAAGACGCGATTGTTCGTGAATACGGCATACCAGCGGACAAGATAGAAGTAGTCCACAACCACTTTGACCCAAGCAATTTAGAACCTGCCGACGGCGATAACGTGTATCGCTACTTACAGTACATGCGCGGGCTCGGCTATCGGGTGACCACTAGTGTCGGCCGCTTGACCATCCAGAAGGGCTTGCCCAACCTACTACGTGCCTTCAAGCAGGTCGTAGACCGTACGCCAAAAACATTCTTGCTCTTGGTGGGCGACGGCGAGCAAAAAATAGAGCTTATTAACTTGGCAGCAGATTTAGGAATAGCTGCCAACGTTTTCTTTGCCGGCTTCCAGCGTGGCAAAAAATACCGGGATGCATACGCCGTCTCTGACCTCTTTGTAATGCCCTCTATTTCAGAGCCGTTTGGCTTAGTAGCGCTTGAGGCGATTGGTTACGGCGCCCCGGTGCTAGTCAGCAGACAATCCGGCGCATCTGAAGTTATCCGTAATTGCCTGAAGGTAGATTTTTGGGACGTCAACGAAATGGCCAACCTCATCACATCTGTTGTGCGCAATGACGAGTTGCGCGATGAGCTGCACGCAAACTCGTATCGTGAGTATATGAGCCACAGCTGGGACCAATCTGCCGATAGATTGTGGGAAGTCTACGCCCGTCATGTGCCTCGTGGGGTAATGATATGAGCAAGGCGATCGTTATGTATCTCCATGTACACCAACCGTACCGTGTGCGGCACTACACTATTTTTGACGCTGGCGTTGATCACCGCTATTTTGATGCGCCGTACGAAGATCGCACCAGCAACGAGCGGATCATGCACAAAGTGGCCGAGAAATCATACATTCCAACCAATCGCCGTCTGCTCAAAATCCTTAATGAGCATCCCGAGTTTAAGCTCAGTCTCAGTATCACCGGCACTGCGATAGAACAAATGGAAGCTTGGTCGCCGGAGTCGCTCGAGTCCTTTAAAGAGCTTGTAAAAACCAGCCGCGTAGAGATTGTTGGCGAAACGTATCACCACAGCTTGGCGTTTTTCTACTCTAAAGACGAGTTTGAAACTCAAGTGAAGATGCACGAGAAGAAAATTCAGGACGTGTTCGGCCAGACGCCAAAAGTCTTGCGAAACACCGAGTTGGCTTACAATAATGACGTCGCATACTGGGCCGACAAAGCTGGCTATAAGGGCATCTTGGCTGAAGGCTGGGATAAAATTCTCGGCTGGCGAAGCCCGAATTTTGTGTACCAGCCCACATACACCGAAAACATCAAACTACTGCTAAAGAATTATAAGCTAAGTGACGACGTCGCCTTTCGCTTTGGAGATAAAAATTGGGAGAGCTGGCCGCTAACAGCCGATAAGTTCACTCGCTGGCTGAACGAGAGCGGCGAGGCCACCAATTTTAACCTGTTCATGGACTACGAAACTTTTGGCGAACATCAATGGGGCGACACGGGTATCTTTGACTTCCTGGAGCATTTACCTAAAGAATGGCTCAAGCAGCATGGCAATACATTTATGACTGTATCCGAGGTCATCGATGCATACGAAGCAAGAGACCGCCTGGACGCGCCTCATACAGTAACATGGGCCGACACCGAACGCGACCTCTCCGCTTGGCTCGGTAACAGCATGCAGACGTCTGCAATTACAGCGCTGTACGGGTTGCAGAACAAAATTCTAGCTGCTAAAGACCCAGACCTCATCGAGGACTGGCGCAAATTACAGGCTTCAGATCATTTCTACTACATGTGTACCAAATGGTTTAGCGACGGTGACATTCATGCATACTTCAGCCCATACGAGAGCCCATACGACGCCTTTATTGCTTTTAATAATGCTTACCACGACCTGCGTTTTCGTCTTGCTCAAAAAGGAGCGGAGATATAGATGGGTCGCCCTGTTGTCTTGAGTAATGGTCAACTTTTTGTAGGGCTGGACGAAAATGGCCTGGTTCACGATTTCTATTACCCCTATGTCGGCCTGGACAACCTGACCAATGCCCGCAATTCGCAGCACAAAATCGGCGTGTGGGTCGATGGCACGTTTAGCTGGGTTGACGATGGAACATGGAAAGTAACCACCGATTTTGAGCCGGGCGCATTAATCAGCGCGGTTACAATGCGCTCGCAAACTCTTAAAATCACCATACGCTGCAACGATTTCGTAGATCCGGAGTTCAATGCTTTTATCCGCCACCTTACCGTCGTTAACGAGGCTGATAGCGAGCGGGACATCAGACTATTCATGCATCAGATGTTTCAGATTTCGCGCGCAGGCCGAGGAGACACCGCATTATTCGTGCCGGATGATGATTATATTTTAGATTACAAGGGGCGTTGCTGCATGCTGACCGCCGGCAAACACTCCGACGACGGCAGCTTTGATCAGTTTGCTGTTGGCACATATGGCATCGAAGGTAAAGAAGGCACATTCAAAGACGCCGAGGATGGCGAGCTGTCGGGCAACGCAGTAGAGCACGGCGGCGTCGACAGCGTACTCCGTTTTCACAAGCAAGTGCCGGCAAATACATCGTTTGGCGTGGATTACTGGATCGTGGCGGCAGACAGCCAAACCGACGCTCAAGTCATACACACCAAGATCAAATATTACTCAGTCGAAGCCCGCATGCAAAAGGCTCGCGAATATTGGGCGGAGTGGCTCGCTCCTGCCATTGAGCGTATGCAAGGCGTGCCAGAAGATCAGCAAGCTATGATCAAGAAGAGCCTGCTCATCATTAAGGCTCACTGTGACGCACGCGGCTCTATTCTGGCCAGCGGCGATTCCAGCATCTTCAATTACTACCGCGACTACTATTGTTACTGCTGGTCGCGCGACGCGGCGTACGCCATTTGGCCGCTCATTCGGTTGGGTATCTATGACGAGGCCCGCAATTTTTTCGAGTTTGCCCGCAGTACAATGCACCGCGACGGCTACCTGATGCACAAATACCAGCCAGACCGTGCCATTGGCAGCACCTGGCACCCGCTTGTGCATAATCGCCGCAAAGAGTTAGCTATCCAAGAGGACGAAACGGCCAGTGTGATCTTTATGCTTGGCGAATACTATCGCTTCAGCCAGGATAAGCGCTTCATCGAGAGCTTTTACGACACATTTATCGAACCCTGCACTTCATTCTTGAGCAATTTCATCGACGATACAACCGGCCTGCCTCACGCCAGCTACGATTTGTGGGAGCAAAAGTTTCTAACCTCAACGTACACGGTTTGCGTAGTTATCGCCGCCCTAGACACGGCCAGCGAGCTCGCTACGGTCTGCAACCATCCAGACGATGCGATTCGCTGGAAGCGGGCAGCCGACGCCATGCGCGAACGGCTCCAGGCGCTCTACCATCCAAACGGCTATTTCCGCAAAGGTTTTCTACTGCAAGAGAACGGTAACTTGGCCTATGATGACACGCTGGATATCTCAAGCCTGTACGGCCCCTACATGTATGCTCAGCTGCCGCTCGATGACGAGCGCATGAAGAGCACCTATGAGCGTGTCAAGCAGCAGTTGTTTAACACATCCCCTCTTGGCGGCGTAATACGCTACCCGGGCGACGATTATTTCTTGGCAAAAACTCAGTACAAAGGGAATCCGTGGATCGTTTGTACGCTCTGGCTGGGGCAATATTTTAACGCTCTTGGCCAAAAAGAAGAAGCGGATAGGTTGCTCATGTGGGCAAAAGAGCGGGCATTGCCGAGCGGCTCGTTAAGCGAGCAGTTTGACCCCGAAACTGGCACGACGCTAGGCGTTGTACCTCTAGTCTGGAGTCATGCCGAATTTATCAACACTGCCCTGGACCTGGCAAGGCTAAAGTAGCCGTTTTCGAGAAATATAAAAGCAGCCGCAAATTGCGGCTGCTGAAGTGTAATCTTGCTTGAGGTTACTTCTTAGGCTTAACTTCGTTGCGGCCCAAGTTCTTCTTGGTCTCAGTGAAAACCACGTGCTTGCGAAGCTTTGGACTGTACTTGCGCAAAGACAGTTTCTCCGGGGTGTTCATCGTGTTTTTGTGCGTGTAATAAATGCGCTCGCCAGACTCTTCGCTGACCAGTCCAATAAGTTTTCGTTTCTCGCCTTTTT
>DATDBJ010000055.1:0-5613 GCA_036524895.1 Saccharimonadales bacterium (SeqCode) | reverse complement strand
GTTCCGATTTTGGCTGTCATCGTACACGAGCATGGCCTGGCCAATCTTCCCTACGTGACGATTTTGGCTGCACTGTTCCTTGTCGCCTTCGCGTTAATCGGCATCGGCAAATATATCCGCAAGGTGCCGGAATCCATCGTGCTTGGCTTTACTGCCGGTGTTGCGGTAGTTATTTTCTGCAGTCAGCTTAACAGCTTTTTGGGGCTGAGCGGCATTACCGGGCACGAACATTTTGCCGGTAAGTTTGCCGAGACTGTTACTCATCTGTTTACTGCCAACTTGCCTACGATTATCGTTGGCGCTATGTCGCTGGCGATTATTCTTACTGCTCACCGTATCCGTGCAATCGGAAAGATCCCTGCTACCCTTCTTGCGGTGGTTTTTTGTTCGCTCCTCGTGTACTTTGTGCCGGGCTTTAACAGCGTTACCACGCTGGGCGGCGCATATGGTTCGCTGCCGCTTGGCTTCCCGGACTTTGTAGGCGGCAAGCTGGATTTTAGCATGCTTTTGGAGCGTGAGCTGTGGCTGCCCGCCCTGAAGGTCGCGGGTTTGATTGCCATAGAGAGTTTGCTTTGCGCGGTGGTTGCAGACAGGCTCACTAGTACCCGCCACCGTTCCAACCAGGAATTGTTTGCTCAAGGTGCGGCAAACCTGGGTTCGGCTTTCTTCGGCGGTATCCCCGCCACGGGCGTGATCGCCCGCACCGGCACAATTATTAAGACTGGGGCCGCCACGCGCGTTGCTTCTATGATACATGCCCTTGTGGTTGTTATTTTTGTGGTTGCGCTGGCTCCCCTGGCCGCCAAGATTCCCCTGCCCGTGCTGAGCGCAGTGCTGTTGGTGACGGCAGTTAAGATTAGCGAATATAAAGAAGTGCGCCGTTTTATCGCCGAGAAGAGCTGGAGGCTGGGCGCGGTGTTGGGCGTAACTATGCTGCTCACCATTTTTACTGATCTTGTTATGGGTGTTGGCGCCGGTTTGATCTTGCATCTGGCGTTTGCTGCTCACGACAAGCTCAAGACGTACCGTGATAAGGATGGTCCGATCCGCTTGTCTGAAGACGAAGTTTTGTAGTGTAGGTTCGTCTGCATGTGCGACCACTGTTCTGCGCGGCGCACGGTTTACAAACACGCGATTTTAGTTTACGCTTGAGGTAATAACTAACTTCGGAGGGGACATGTTACTCGAACGCAAAAAGATTGCCATGGTGTTGGCAGAGTTCTTAGGTACCGCGATACTAACGTCTGTAGTGCTGGCGGTAAGCAAATCTAACGTGGGTATAGCCTACTTTGTGAGCTTGGCGGCAGGCTTGGCCTTGGCTGCGGGCATGTTGTTCTTTGGCGCTGCATCCGGTGCGCATTTTAACCCGGCAATTACTATAGGTATGTGGACTGCGCGCCGCATGAAGACGCTTCCTGCCCTCGCGTACATTGCAGCTCAGTTGCTTGGTGGTCTGGCTGCCTACCAACTGTTTAGTTATCTTGTGAACAACACTATTCCGGCATCCGGCGCATACGACTCGCGCATATTGGTTGCAGAGGCTGTCGGGGCGTTTATATTCAGCCTGGCATGTGCTGCAACGGTGTACAACAAGTTTAGCGCTGATAAGTCGGCTTTATTGGCGGGCGCTGCTTTTGTTGTGGGCTTGATCGTGGCTTCTGTTGCATCTGTCCCTGGCGTAAGCTTGCTTAACCCAGCCATTGCTCTGGGCATGAACACTTGGGTGTGGGGCACCTACGTGCTCGGTCCGATTTTGGGCGCCGTTATCGGCTTTAATCTGTATGCCCTACTCTTTGCTCCGGCAAACTCCCTGCTTGCTAAGGCAGGCAAGGCCGAGAAGAAATAGTTTTGTCAGTTTTTAAAATAACCCGCAGCACTTTTCCGGCTGCGGGTTATTTTTTATGCAGTTAGATCTGACTCGAAAGTTTCGATGCCGGTTAGATCCTGGGTGTAGATTGTAGTATCGGGCAGGTCGAGAGTTGTGATGCGACGCCAAACGGCTGCGGCCAGATGTTTGGTTTTTGCGTACTCGGTTTCATCTATGCTGAGGTGTAGCTCCTGAATTTTGCCAGACTCGTCCGGCTCTACGAACTCTAAGTAGGCGCCCGTCACTTTGTGCCCGGCGAAGGTGTGCGAGCCCTCTAGCAGCGCTTTGTAGAAGTATAGCTGCTGACGGTTTTTGTGCAGGTTGTACTCGCGCGACCATTTGTTGTGGCTGCGGCCGGTTTTGTAATCTACGATGACGATCTCTTTGGTTTGCTTGTTGATAATCAGCTTGTCGATTTTGCCGCCCAGGTGTGCGTCGCCGATAAAAACGCCTTCGTGCCTGAAGTTGTACTCAACTATGTTTTCTGGCGAGATGGTGTGCGAGCGTTGCTTGAGGTACGCCGAAAGCGCTTCTTTGCCCCGCTCCAAAAAGAGCTTGTAGTCGTGCTCGCTCATGCGCTTGGCCTCCAGGCGTTGAGCTAGCGCTTTGTGCGTGGCTGCCTCGGCGGGAATCTTGCCAGTTTTCTTGGTGTCGTTGTGGATCCACTCCAGTGTTTCGTGCATGGCGTTGCCGAATTGCAGCTCGGCGCGCGGCGCTTGGGGGAAGCGCAAGATGGTGAGCAAAAAGAAAGACTGCGGGCCACAGTGTACGAAGTCTACGAAGTCGGATATGTGCGTGGCGCTAAGCTGGAAGGTTTTGAGCCGGTCTTGCAAAAGCGCCTGCATGTCGGCGCTTTGCAGCGCGGCTTCGTGGCGCTGCTGCCAGTAAGCGGCGAGCTCGGTGGTGGGTTCGGGCACTCCGTCTTCGGCGGGCAGCACTTCTTGCTTGCCTTGCGGTAAAAGCGGGCTGATCATCTTGCCTGCCTCGTCCGGCGTTTCGTTAAGGTACTTCAGGCGGGTCATGTTTTTGCCAGCGTAGTTTTGTGTGAAGTTGACCAGGTAAAGCTGGTGTTTGGCGCGAGTTATTGCTACGTAGAAGAGGCGGAGGCGTTCGTCCTCGGTTGCGCCGGCGTAACGGATATACTGGAGATTTTGCGGCAGGCTGATACGCGTTGTTTGGGTGCGGGCTTTGCCGCCCCAGGCTTCGTCGTTGACGGCGAGAATAAAGACAGCCTTGAACTCCATACCTTTGGCTTTGTAGGCGGTCATAAGCTGGACGGCGTCCGTGCCGCTGGCGTATGGGTTGGTGTTGAGGATTTTTAGCTCGGCGTCGCGGTGTGCTTTAACGAACTCGACAAAATCGCCTAGGGTCAGACGCGCTTCGCCGTCGCCGCGATATTCACGGAGCCTAGCGCGCAAGACGATCAGGTTGGTGAGCAGCGACCAGAAGTCGGCGTTCAACTTGCCGGTCTCGGGCTCTTCTTCGGCGGTGCTGGCTACCTCGGTAAGTTCGCCAAAGTAATGTTCATAATATGGGGATTTGTAGGCTGCTAGGCCGGGTTCGTTGAGATTGAGCGGATATGTGCCGATTAGGTAGTCGAGCATGGTTTCCAGTGTTTCGGTGCCGGCAAGCTGACTGAGGCGAATGAAGAACAGGGCGACCGGCTTTAGACCTTCGTCCTTAAGCAGTTCGTCGGTCCAATCCTCGTGCTCGTCCATGGTGCGCCAGCTTAAACGCCAAATTACGCTGGTGGGAAGCTCCCAAAAGCCAAAACTTAGTACTTGTGGCCAAAGAGCGTTGGCGGCCGTGTGTTTACCTTCGGCTAGGGCTAGAGTGAGCTCGGTCATGCGCAGCAGTTGGTTGATGGCCGGGTCGTCCAGGACATTTTCGCGCTTTTCGTAGCGCACGGGGATGTCTTCTTGAGTGAGGAATGGCACGAGCGGTTCCAGGTGGCGGTGTTTGGGGGCGAGGACGGCAATCTCGCTGGGCTCAATTCCCTGCTCTATCAGCTCTTGGATGCGCCGGGTGACCCAAGCATATTGCATAACGTCACTTTGTGCTTCTCTTCTCTCTATGGCGGCCTCTTTGGGCAAGTTCCGGGCGGCGGCGGTCAGAGTTTTCTCGATTGCCGGAAAATGGTGATGCAGACGCTCCTCTATCTGTTCGGCGATGCCGCGGGCGGCGTGCAAGACGCCCGGATGCGAGCGGTAGTTTTCGGTGAGCGGCACGGCCACGACATCTTTGTACATGGCGTTAAATTGTAGCATGTGCGAGTAGTTGGCGCCTTGAAAGGCGTAGATGGCTTGGTCGTCGTCGCCCACGGCCAGGACGTTAGGGCGGCCTTCGTTGATTGGATTGTCGGTAAGAAGCTGGACGATGCGGAGTTGGGCCTCGTTGGTGTCTTGAAATTCGTCGAGCAGGATGTACTGGTATTGTTCTTGCAGGGTGAACTTGAGGTCGTCGTTGGTTTCCAGTGCATGCACGGCGCGCAGGATCATGTCGTCGTAGTCGAAGAGACCGCGGGTTTTCAGCTCATATAAATACTGCTCGTAGACATCTGCGGCGGCGATTATCTTTTGGTTGGCTTTTGTGCCGTCGGCGATAAAGTTGCCGCCTTCGTCTTTTGCCAGCCAGGCGTTCTTCCAGGCGGTAAGCGTAGTGGTTTTGCCCGATTCTTCTGCGGCGGCAACGGCTTCCTGGAGCTCGCTCAAAAATTGCTGAGCGAGCGGGCGCCACTTTTCGGCTGTGCTTTTTGGCGTGATCTTTTGGGCGAGCTGGGCAAACTTTGGAATGGCCTTTTTGTCTATACGCGCAATGCCGTCCAGGCTTTGGCGGATCACCGGATTAGCCTGTTGGGTGAATTGCAGGTTCTCGGCAGCGGCTTTTTTCAAATCTGCGGGCGTGAGCAAGGCGCGTTTGGCGTCGCTCACTAAGGATTTAATGTCGTTTAGATAAGCGTCCGAATATTTGAGCGGATTACTGTACGGCAAGCTGTTGATGATTTGGCGGAAAATGCGGTCGATGGTGAGATTGTCGGCTGGCTCAAGCTCTGCCTGCTCGTTAAAATAGTCTGGAAAACGGCGGATGATGTCTGAGCCGAAGGCGTGGTACGTGCTAATCGTTACATTGTAGGCGCCCTGCCCGATCATGCTGCTGAGCCGCTCGCGCATGGTTTGCGCGGCAGAGTCTGTAAACGTGAGGCACAAGATGTTCTGCGGTAGTGTATCGGTGGTAGCCAGAATATGCGCGATGCGCGTAGTAAGCAGCTGCGTCTTGCCCGTACCCGGCCCGGCGATAACCAACACCGGCCCGTCGATCGTCTCGACTGCCTTACGCTGTGCAGAGTTCAACCCTTGCAACGCCGCCTCGTATTTTGCCATGTCTCTAGTATACAACGAGAGGTAGCCTGAATTCTGAGCCCTCAAATTTTCGCCGGCATTTAATCTGTTCGCCGTATAGAGACCTTCACTGTTTTTACCCCGTAGTTTTGGATGAGGTATACGACCAGATATCCGTCGCCATGCGCAAACTGTTCTCTGACATATACCAATGATTTTGGAGGGTCAACGTTCCGGGGCCTAAAACTGAAGCGCGGCGATTCTTCGTTTTTAAACGGGCCGATCACGAATTTCTCTAGAGCCAATGGCGCGATCTCTATGTGATATGCGCTGCCGACGCCGCGATCTTGGTGAATGCCTTCGACCCTCACTGTTGGTCCCTGTTGCGGCGGGCGATTGTTACGCGGC
>DATDBJ010000054.1:0-4475 GCA_036524895.1 Saccharimonadales bacterium (SeqCode) | reverse complement strand
CATTTTCCAGCTCGGCCATGACCTTCTTGAGGCGCTCCTCAAATTCACCGCGGTATTTGGTGCCGGCAATCATGCCAGCAAGATCCAACATCATGATGCGTTTGTCGAGCAA
The DNA here is from genome assembly GCA_036524895.1 of Saccharimonadales bacterium (SeqCode). Lineage (GTDB taxonomy): Bacteria > Patescibacteriota > Saccharimonadia > Saccharimonadales > UBA4665 > PMNU01. The sequence goes on along the minus strand of DATDBJ010000054.1, from coordinate 4,363 downwards.
GCTGTCAGGAACGTCCTCAGAGACAATACGCTGCGCCAAACCCTCAACGATGGCGGTTTTACCCACGCCTGGCTCGCCGATCAGTACCGGATTGTTCTTGGTGCGGCGATTAAGAATGGTGATAACGCGGCGGATTTCGTTTTCGCGGCCAACAACCGGGTCTAGCTTTCCGGCGCGGGCTTCGGCGGTCATATCGGTGCCAAAAAAATCGAGCGCGGTCTTGCGGCCCCTGTTGCGACTACCAGTGCGGCGGCGCGACTCTACCTCTCCGCCTTCCTCAAACTGTTGGCGATTGAGGAACTGTTCTAGTTCGCTAGTGAGGCTATCGACGTTAACGTTCATGGTGCGCAACAGCATAGTGGCGCGAGCGTTCTTTTGGCTAAGCAAAGCGTCCAGAATGTGCTCGGTGCCGCAGAACTCCTGGCCGTACTCCTGTGCGGTATCGTATGCCATCTTAAGAGTTAGTTTGGCTGTTTCGCTCAAGCCTTTGGCCCCGGCGTTCAGCACCATAGTTTTGGGAGTCAGATTCAGCGCGATACGGGCGCGGTCCAGCGTAACACCGGCGCCTTCCAAAATCTTGGCGCCCATGCTGGTTTCCTGCGCAAGAATTCCGAGGAGCAGGTGCTCCGTGCCGACGTACGCGCTGCCAAAGCTGCGCGCGATGGCATCGGCGTGCTTGAGGCTCTCCAACGCGTTGTTGGTGAGGTGATTCAAAAAGTCTTGGAAATCTGCTGAATCAGGTGTCATATCTCCATGATACCGATCTAGCACTCACGAGTCAAGAGTGCCAGAAATGCGTCCTTGTAATCCCATACAAAACCGAGAGCGAGAGCAATGCCGCAAGAAAACCTAAAGCATATAGATGAAATACAAAACTAAAGAATACTACGAAGAAGATACACGCCAGCACTACAATAACGAATGTGGTTCTAAGCAAAGATTTTCTATCCTTCGTTCTAGATTCCTATTATTCGCCGTGCTCTTCGATTGCTTCGAGTAGGCTGTTTTCGAGTTCGCTCTTCTTTTTAAGCTTTGGAGCAACTTTAGGAGCGGTTTCCTGAGGCTGCGCCTCTGGAGCTTGTTGCTTCTCGGCTTCAATGTCCAGCTCGTAGCCTGACAGCTTGCTGGCCAAGCGAACGTTTTGACCGCCGCGGCCGATAGCAATGCTCAGCTGGTCTTCCGGAACAATAACTTTGGCCTTCTTGTTGGCTTCGTCAATAACCACTTTTGTAACTTTGGTTGGGCTGAGCGCCTGGGTGATGTACTCGTTGATGTCGTCGCTGTAAACGATGATGTCGATCTTCTCTTGTTCGCCGACTTCGCTCATGACTGCGTTCACGCGAGTACCGTGGCCACCAACAAAAGTGCCAACTGGGTCGACGCCCGGGATGGTGCTGGCAACAGCCAGCTTGGTGCGCACGCCGGCTTCGCGGGCCATACCCTTAATCTCGACTGCACCACTCTCCATTTCTGGAACCTCGGCACGGAACAACCACTCAATAAATTCTTTGGCGCCGCGAGAAACGATCAGTTGCGGACCGCGCAAACCACGCTCGACGTCCTTTAGGTAGACCTTTAGGCGCTGGCCCGGATAATAGCGCTCACCCTGGATTTGCTCGCTGCGAGGCATGATGCCCTGAGCTTTGCCCAAGTCTACACGCACGATGTTACCTTCTACGCGGGCGATAAGCGCGTTGATGACGGTACCGATCTTGTCTTCGTATTCGTTCATTACGATTTCGCGTTCAGCTTCGCGCAAGCGTTGCAAGATGACCTGCTTAGCGGTCTGGGCGGCGACGCGGCCAAAGTCGTTCACCTTTTCGTGCACTTCGATCAAGTCGCCTTTTTTGGCGTCTTTCTTCATGACGCTGGCGTCCTTGAGGCTGATCTCGTAGGCATCTTCACCGACAACCTCGACGACTTCCTTCATTACATATGCGTCCACATCGCCAGTGTTGAGGTTCATATTTACACGTACCTCTTGCTCGCGCTCTCCGTAGTCGCGGCGGTAGGCGGCGGCCAAGGCTTGCTCGACAACCTCTTTCACTTTGTCTTCCGGCAAGTTTTTCTCTTCGGCAATTGCCTTGATGGCAGTCGCCAATTGCTTGAAGTCCATCTCCATATCTTTTAGTCCTTTCTATGGTCTGATACGAAAAAAGCCGACCACTGCGGCCGACCAATCCACTATATTATAGCAACCACAGGTGCGATGTCAAGACGAACAATTCAGCCACTCCAGTGTGGTACTATTAACAGATGAGCAAAAAAGTCCGGAGGCTGTTTGAGGGATTCCAGCCAAAACATTACGCTATTAACCTTCACCCCGACCGTGAGACGATGCATATTAGCGGCGATGTAGTGGTTTCCGGGCAAAAGGCAGGCCGGCCCAGCCAACGTCTCACCTTTCATCAGCACGGACTTAAGATTACCTCTGCAAAGATTATTAAAAATGACAAAAAAGGCGACCGCGAAATACTCGTGACGCGTATTAACCATCATCAAACATATGACGAGGTACGCCTGCACGCCAATGAGCTTCTCTATCCCGGCCAGTACGCCGTACAGATGACGTTCGAAGGCGTCATTACTCGCCCGATGGACGGCATCTACCCCTGTTACTTCAAGCACGATGGCAAAAAGAAGGCACTGATTGCCACTCAGTTCGAGAGCCATCACGCCCGCGGCGCTTTTCCTTGCATCGACGAGCCGGAGGCAAAGGCTACATTTGACCTTACCCTCACCTCTCCAATTGACGAAACAGTACTAGCTAACACCCCGGTCGCGTCGCAAGAAACCGAAGGCGGCAAGCTCGTCACCACATTCGAAACCACGCCTGTCATGTCCACGTATCTCCTGGCCTTCGCCTACGGCGAGATCGGCTACAGAGAAGCCAAAACAAAACGCGGCGTGACGGTGCGCGCCTACGCCACCCCTGATAACGTAAAACACCTCGACTACGCCGCGGACTTCACGGCTAAGTGCTTGGACTTTTATGAGGAATACTTTGATATCCCTTATCCACTCAAAAAATGCGACGTGATTGCCCTGCCAGACTTCGCCAGCGGTGCCATGGAAAACTGGGGACTCATCACCTTCCGCGAGCAGTCACTCCTGGTAGACTCCAAAAACACTTCTTTGCCTATGAAGCAGTACATTGCCATGGTTATCGCTCATGAGCTGACACACCAGTGGTTCGGCAACCTCGTTACCATGCGCTGGTGGACCGACCTCTGGCTCAACGAAGGATTCGCCACCTGGATGTCATATCTACCACTCAACCACTTCTATCCGGAATGGCAAATCTGGACACAGTTCGCCGTGGACGAGCAGCAGCCTGCGTTTAAGTTCGACGCCCTGGCCAACACCCACCCCGTACAAGTGGCAATCAACAACCCTGAAGAGATTCGCACCATCTTCGACGTTATCAGCTATGAAAAAGGTGCCAGCAGCATACATATGCTGGAGAGATTCCTTGGAGCCGAGAAATTCCGCGACGGTTTGCGCTACTACCTCAAGAAGCACAGTTACGCTAACACCGGTACTACCGACTTATGGCAAGCGCTCGAAGATGTCTCCGGCAAACCAGTCAAAGCTTTTATGGCCGCCTGGATTGAGCAGGCCGGATTCCCGCTGGTGCGCGCCCACGTAACAGACACAAAAGCACGCTTGTCCCAAGAGCAGTTCCTGCTCAACCCCTTGGAACGCAGCAAAGAAGCGGCCGTAGAACAACTCTGGCCAATTGCGCTGGAAGATGGCGTAGAACTGCCGGAACTGTTCGATCAGCCAGAAGCAACCTATCCGTTATCCAAATACGAAGGCATACTTAAGCTCAACCTTGGGCAAAGCAGCTTTTTCCGCACGGCTTATAATGTCAGCCATTTGAAGCGGTTGGCAAGAGAAGTTGAGAGCGGCAAAATGAATGCCGTCGATCGACTGGGGCTGTTGAGCGATGCATTTGAAACTGCCAAAGCCGGCTACGCCGACACAGCGTCTGCGCTGCACCTGCTTGAAGCTTACAGGGACGAGCACGACAACGCCGTCTGGGACATCATCGCGGCCAATATCGGCTCTATCCGCAGCTGCATGGATGACGAAGAGCTCCGCGAAAACATGAAGCCGTATATCCGCAACCTGATATCCAAGCAACTGCACCGCCTTGGCTGGGAAGAGGTAGAAGGCGAAGGCTACTTCGACAAACTGCTCCGACCCACCATTCTTGGACTGGCCTCTGCTGCCGACGAAACAAGCGTAACCAGCGAAGCCATGCGCCGCTTTAACGCCATGACACGTCCGGAAGACCTGCCGCCCGACCTCCGCAGTGTCATTTATACTACCGCTGCGCGTCACGGTGATGCCGCAACCT
>DATDBJ010000053.1:0-11156 GCA_036524895.1 Saccharimonadales bacterium (SeqCode) | reverse complement strand
ATGATGAAGATCCCCTTTCTTTTTTGTTATTTTTGTTTCGCTGCGGCTCGCAATTTTGCACTGCGGGCACGCGGATTAAAAACTATTTCATCTTTGCTGCCGACTACCGGACTCTTGGTAAGAATCTGGAGTGTCGCATCGTAGCGGTCGCCCCCTGCTTCTGCAAACGCCTGTTTGACCAAACGGTCCTCCAAGCTATGAAAGCTGATAATGACGACCCGGCCGCCCGGCGCAAGGAGCTTGTCTATCCAAATCGGCAGACTCTGCTCCAGCAGACCCAGCTCATTGTTCACTGCAACACGGATCGCTTGAAACGTCCGTGTTGCCGGATGAACTTTGCTGTGTCCTGGCCAGGCTTTGGCAGCAATGTTGGCAAGTTGATGCGTGGTTATGATAGGTCGGCTTTGCATTATTTTTTTAGCAATCGCCCGAGCTTTTGGCTCTTCCCCGTATGTTTTGAGTATGTCCACAAGTTCCTCTTCGGAATACGCATTTACTACTTTTTCCGCTGTCAGTTCTTGTGTCGTATCCATTCGCATATCGAGTGGCCCATCACTCTGAATCGAAAACCCACGACTCGCCTGGTTAAGGTGCGGTGACGACACGCCCAGATCCGCCAATATCATATTAAAACGCTTATTTTCGCCTGCCAGTTGGTTACTGGCCGTTAAAAAGTCCGCCTGCCTTACATCCACTCCATTTGTCGCGAATCTTTCCCGGAGCGTTTTTACCGCTGCCGGGTCTCGATCTACGAGTACGGCTGATTTGGGGGCTTTTGTTCTTTCCAATATTGCCTGTGCATGTCCGCCGTATCCCCCTGTCAGGTCGAGGTAGCTATCCCCTTCCTTTGGGTTCAAATACTGCAGGACTTCATTGAGCAATACTGGTATGTGTTCTTGATATTGTGTCTGGTGCATGCTTGCAATTTTATTTTTCATTTTTATTTTTGCAAGATCACCTATTCAGCAGCCAACTTTTTTTGTTTTGAAAGTTTTTGTTTTTGTTGTGGACATTCATCTGGTGGTAGAGTTTATCTCTAGCCGGGTGAATGTCCGTAAGTTGAGAGACTTATGTGTGAGGTGGAGTTTTGGGAGGTGTTCTTTACGAACAAAAGAACGAGGGTTTTTAAAGTGGTGCCCTATAAGCCACTTGTTGACTGCCGAATAGCTGACCTCGAGTCGTTATTTGTTGGTCTTCTATTCGTTAAATTGTTAAGGAACCGTTAATGTAATGCCGTATCACGCATCGCCAGCCATAAGCCGCCAATACTTTCCGGCACGTACCGCGATGATGTCCTTGTTGACTCCTGCGTAGTCCAAGAGATGCTGCTCGATGGTAATGCGCCCTTGCTTGTCATCAATTGCGCCCTCCGCCTTACCCATCCGGAATTGGACGTTCAAGTCAGCCGTCTTTTCGTCCAGGATGTTACCCTGGAGCAACGGTTCGACTTGCTCATCCCACACCGCTTTTGGGTATAGGTGCAGATACTTTTGGAAACCGCGGGTCACGACTACTCCTGTTGCAAACTCTTCCCGAAGCTCGGTCGGTATAGTTAACCGCCGCTTATCGTCGAGTCTACGCTGGAAGTAATCTACCGTGGACATTGGTACCTTACGTTAATTTACTAGTGGTGTTTTTGTTTTTGATGGGTTTCCCTTGTGCTGTGGCGGGTTACCCACGTTTACCCACTAACCTGACTATACTACCCACCATTACCCACATACAAGTAGTTTTATAAACAAATAGTGGTGTTTCGTACACCACTTATCCACAGATTTATAGAGGCTAAGCACTTATCCACAACATGTAGCGCCCTACCCGCTTGGCGAAACGCTAAAGCCTATTTAGACGTCACTGTCGGTATGCGCGATATCGCAACCGTTATGGGCGTACGGGTGGTCTCTTCCCGCAAATAGGTACCGATCATGCCGTAACCTTGCGCGTATGCGTCACGCATCATGCCGATCAGCTTGCCGTCGCTTTTAGTGATAGCAACACTCAATAAACCCAGCATTGCGAGTAGAAGATATGGATGCCGGAAGAAATACTCGACGCTTAGATGGAATGGCCTGGTATTTTTGTTTTTTGTTTTCATAGGTACACTACAAACATTAGCATAATATTGCCAACATGTCAATAATAGCTCTCTGCCAAAGTCTGCTACACTGCTTGCATGAAACGCATACATCAAATACCAGAGGCTGACCGGCCTCGCGAGAAACTGCAACGTAAAGGGGTTATAGCGCTATCGGACTTCGAGCTGCTGCAAGTTCTAATCGGCAGCGGCACGAAAGGTGCCGACGTAGGCTACATCGCCAAACAAATTCAAAAACTACTGCAAAAGGGCGCGAACACGCTTACCCATGAGGAGCTCATGAGGATTAAGGGCGTAAGTACGGCTACTGCCGGCAAAATTATGGCAGCACTGGAACTATCACGCAGGCACCTTATACGCGACGACACGCCACTGCTGAGCCGTCGCGACATCTTGGCCCGACTGTCGGATCTACGCACAAAAAATCAGGAGCACTTTGTTTGCCTCTCGCTCGATGGGGGTCAGCGCCTGATTGCACAGCGCACCATAACGATCGGCACACTGGACTCAGTAGTTGCCCACCCCCGCGAGGTCTTTGCCGACGCCGTCGCCGATCGCGCGGCCAGCATCGTTGTCGCCCACAATCACCCATCCGGCGACCCAAACCCAAGTGAACAAGATGTTTCTCTTACCCAGCAGCTTGCTGCTGCAGGCCAGCTACTTGGCGTTACCCTACGCGATCATGTAATTCTCGCAAAAACGGAACACTTTAGCTGCCGCCAGAACGGCCTGTTGTAATTTTATATATTTCATAATTATTTAATTTGCGCCTAGGCAACCTGTGATATCATCCGCCGCGAACAGATGACACATAACCTAAAGGAGGCCTGCGCCAATGGACGCAAAGCATTATATTGAGTTACGTAAACCCGCCGCACGCGGTACAGACAGTACTATAGCCGACGTGATGCGGCACTTTAACACGCGCCAACATTTGGGCAAGGCGGTCGTGATATGCGACCAGCCTGTCATCGCGCTTAGCACCGCACGAAAGCAGTGGCTCAGGCTGTCGCGAGTGCTGCAAAAACAGCGATCCAGCACGCTTAACGCCGACAAAATCCTCAAGTACACCCGCACCATAACACGCATGCAGCGAATGCACTTTACAATCAAAACGCCACATGAGCGGCCGAGCGGCGAAGTTTACTTTTTACACCCCGACAACCTGGTCGCCATACCCGACCGTTGCTGGAGCCTGTACCTAGTTCGCCCCATCGACACCAAAACAGCACTCAGCACCTTAGCCCAGCTCCCAGACAAGGCCTTAGTGATCGACTATCAGCAATCCGCCCAGTGGAGCCGGCTCGGCTTACTGCCCAAAAAAGCACTCGAATCACATGTTTCTGATCAGTGGCACACAGCAGAGCAGTTTCTGCAAAGATACGATATCGACGTTCGCAAACTGATCATAGACGGAATTCACGATCCCGAGGCAATGGACGATGCACTCGACACGTTACTTGGCGGCCACAGTCACGAGTTCTTGCAACACGCCAACAGTTTCCAGCGAGCGCTTGAGCTTTCCCGGCCTCTGCGTCTCAAAAAAGATATGCGCTACGCATATGACTCGCTCATCCTGCTGGCCCATCGTGTGCAAGCCCTCAGGCCTGAAGCCTTCAGCCATCATTTTCTGGAGTCGTATAATGAAGACGACACCTTCTTCCTGTACGATTCTGCGCGAGCCCACAGACATGCCCTGCTCCACGACGAAGCCCTATCCGACGCATGCGCGCGCCACAAGGCGGCCGGCCGCCACCGGTTGGCCAAATCACTCAAGTCCTTGACCAAACGCCCAAAAAATAATTAAGCCGCCTGCTGTCCGACTATTTTTAGAATATCCATGCCGTAAGTCTCTACCTTTTTGGGGCCGAAACCTGGAACATTTAGTAGTTCTTCTTCTGTTTGGGGCTTGAGGCCAGCTACGGCTTGCAGGTGTTTGTCGTGCGCAATGATAAACGGTGCGGTAGCTTGCTGCTGGGCGAGTTTGTAGCGCCACTCGCGGAGGCGCTCAAATAGCGCAGGGTCAGGCGGCGGCAGCTCCTTAGAAATCGCCACGACTTTAGCTTGCTCTTCCATTTGTTGCTCGTTCGCACCACTCGCCTCGGCTTCCTGCCATTTTTGAATATGGTCGGCGTAAGTTTGGAGAGCTTGCTCGCTTTTAGCCCGTAATTCAGCGTCTATCTGCTTGGCGAGCGGGCTAACGCGCAGCGCCATGCCGTTCAAGCCGTCCAAAATAAGGTGCTTGAGGCTGCGCACGCGACTAAGGGCGACATACCCCATACCTTCCACGAATGCCCGGGACAGGTCTATACGGGCGGCGTCGAGTGTCATGCCCTGGCTCTTGTGCACGGTGATCGCCCAAGCCAAGCGCAACGGCAACTGCGCTAATTGCGCGCGACGCTTGTCGCCGTCCATCAGCTCCCAGCTCTCTGGCTTAATGGTGATCGTGCGTCCGCTGGCTAGCTCCACTATCGGCAGGCCGGTTTCTTCTTCAAAATCCGCTACTACGCCTAAACTGCCGTTTACGTATTTGCGGTCGGATGCGTTGCGCACGCACATTACGGCCGCACCTCTTTTAAGCCGCAATGTCTCGGGTGCCAGGCATGAACGCTTTAGCTGCTCGACATACGCTTTGCCGCCGTACGTTTCCATTTCGTATTCGTGCAGGTCGCCGTCCAGCTCGTCGAGCTGAGCATTATTTACGCCGTCAACATCTACATTTACAGTGAGCAAGCGCGTCTGCGTAGCAAACGGATCTTCTATAGCTTGGGTGCGGGCGCGCAGAGTATCCAGCTGGTTGCGGGTTAAAATGCCGGCGCGAATGCCATTTAGAATATCCGTGTAATCTTGGTCGTTCGTCTGGCGGTATTGCTTTTCCAGGTAGCATACGGCGAATGCGCCCCGCTGCCAGGCGCTAGACGCCACCACAAAGCTCCCTTGCCTGCTGCCGCTCCGGTTAACTGGCGGCAACTGAAAAAAGTCGCCGCACAAGACAACCTGCATGCCGCCGAATGGTTCGCCGCTTTCGCGTACCATGCGTAAGATTTCGTCTACCATATCGAGGCGGAAATCGTGCAGCATGCTAATCTCGTCTATCACCAGAATATCGGCTCTTCTGATCAGATCCTGTCGGCTTTTACCCAATTTGGCTGCGGCGTGCTTGTCGAGTGAGTCATGCACGCCGATGCCCGACCACGCATGGATGGTAGTGCCGTTTAAATGTGTTGCGGCTAGGCCGGTGGTTGCCGTAACGGCTACGCCCTTGCCCGACCGTCTGGCGCGCCGGATAAATTTGTTCAAAACATAGGTTTTGCCCGTGCCCGCAGCGCCGGTGAGCAATACGCTTGCTCCCGACTCTAAAATCGCCAATGCCTCATCTTGCGTCACGCGCGCCTGCCCTCTCTTGTTGCTGCTTTATTGTACCAGTTATTACGAGGCATTGGCGGCACGTTCGTAAAAAACTTTATATATGCCGACCGGGCTTAACGTTAGACTTTACGTTAAATCATTTAAGAAGTTAAAGGATGAATGATGAATACATTAAAAACACTTAACAATGATGGCTTTAACGAACCACTATTCGACTATGTGCCCCCACCGCTGGCGGATCCGCAAGGTAATCAAGATATGAACCGGGTTATCTCAGATAGCGCCGCAGGAGGAAGATACGTTCGTTATGTAGGTATGATAGCGAGGAAGGAAAGCCAGCTATCAAGGACGGTCGCACACCTAAACTAACCATTATTGAAGTGTAATGTCCCCGGGTGTTCTAGCTCGCTAAGCGCCGGCCAACAGCATGTCTTCCGGATCGATGGGCTTGAGAGGCTTTTTGCGAATAACTTCGTAGCGCAGACCGGTTAGATTAGATTCCATGTAGTCATCATTGAGCAAGTTTACAAATCTGCCCAAATCCTTTTGGTTCATGATAATTATGGCGCCAGCCTCATCTACCATAAGGTCTACGCCCAGTTCTTCGGCGTGGTCAATCAGCTGTTCTTGCTTCAGCTCACCAATTTCGATGTTTTGCAGCTTGTTGATCAGCGACTTATTACCCGCCAGCGCGGTCTGCAAATCCAGGCCATCGGCAAAACTAAGTTTATAGTGCTCCTCGATTTGCTTTACTTTCTTTTCGGCGATGCTATTCTTTTTAGCGTCGTAGCTAAACAAGCGGTCCAATTTTGATTGGTTAAATACGTACAAATCTTGGTCGAGCACCAGCATGTGCGCCTCGTGCGGAATCTTCAGCGCGGCCGCTTCAAAGGCCTTAAACACTTTGCCGTTAACCATCCAGGTGCCCTGCCCCTTCAGCATCTGGCCACCGCTGATGGCCTTGATAATATAAAACGGCTTGTCGAGCTTTGGATGACTCACGCGTACCAACGCACCCTTGAGGCGCTTTAAGTCGTGCTCTTCCTCGGCAAACAACTCGATTTCGCTTTCCTGCGTGCGGATCCAGTGCATCACTTCGCGCAGCTTCTCAACCTTCTTCCAGCGCACACGATATAACACGCCCTGCTCTGCTTCGCCGTCGCTCATGTCGCGAACAACGATGCCGTTCTCCGCTCCGTCCAGGACTTGCTCTAGCGTGTTGTCGATAAACAACGGCTGCATTTGGTTGGCCAGGGATTGGTCGGTTTTCGTGCGGTACAGCACGTTATTTTTGTTTATCCAAAATAACTCGATGGTCAAATCTTCTTTGTACTCGAACAAATTATTGGCCCACGCAAAGACGTCGCTCTCTTGGTAGTCGTCCTCCGGCTCGGCCAAGATGTCGGTCGGTGGCATTACTACGTTGAGTTTTTCTTCGGGTGTGGAGATTGTATCTTCCGGCATATTTAGCCATTCTACCGGACAATGAGACGTGCGCCAAATAATCTGTTTGTAAAATGTAAAACAGATCCGGTTATGGTATTATTTGCAGCATGAATAGGTCTATAAAAGTCAGAGGAATTGCCGTTTTAGATGGCAAACTATTGTGCGTCAAATTAAAGCCCTATAATGGCTTAACGACAGAGGCGAAGCCGTACTGGTGCCTGCCCGGCGGCGGCGTGGACGATTGCGAACCGCTAGAAGAAGCTATGCGACGCGAGATGGTTGAAGAGCTTGGCGTCGAGCCCAAAATTGGCCGTCTACTCTACGTGCAGCAATTTGCACACAAAGATAATGATTTTTTAGAGTTCTTCTTTCACATAGAGAACGCCCAAGATTACTTGCACGTAGACTTAGGCAAAACCACGCACGGCGCAAAAGAGATAGCAGAAATAGACTTTATCGACCCAAAAACGCCAAGCCTTCTGCCGGAGTTCCTGCAAACAGAGCCTCTGGCGGATTTCGTTGCCAGCAACCAGCCGGCAAAGTTCTTCGCTCGCTACTAAAGTTGGTGGCCAGCGCGGGCTTTGTTGGCCCACTCGTCGGCCAGCTCGTTGCCGGCGTCGTTGTTGTGGCCGCGCACCCAAACCAACTTTGCTTGGGACTGGCGGTACAGCGGGCAAACTTCCTTTACGATATCCAGGTTCTTAATTTCCCCGCTCTTTTTCTTCCAACCGTTCTTCTCCCACGCCTGCGACCACTTGGTAATAACATTTATCCAAAATTCGCTGTCGGTGTAGATTTGGCATGGCGCGCCAGCGGCGTCCTTAAGCGCTGCAATGATCGCCTGGCCCTCCATGCGAATATTCGTACTCTCTGGCTCGCAGCCCAGCACATGCGGCTTCATATCACGGATAACTGCAAATCCACCCTTCCCGGGGTTAGGTTCGCAACTTCCATCGGTGTAATAGATAATCATTAACCTATGATCTCATACTTATCAGAAAATCAATTATCTATTAGTTCGGGGTCGCCCGTTTTTGCGCGGTAGCAGCTGTCGTAGGCATTAAAGCCGGCGTAATCCAGTGCTGTATTATCCTTATTTATGCCCTGTGCCATAACATACTTTTGCATGGCAACCGGCTCGTTATAGTGCGAGTCGCTATTGTCGCCGCTCAGCAACAGAATATCCACCTTTCCAGCTCTGTATAAATCTACCGCGCTGTCTAAGCGATATCGCCAGCGCACCAACGCCGGTAATCCACCACTTGCGGCGCAGTAACCACTGCCTGGCAGTAGATATTTGCGCCTTTATGAAAACCCGCATCTTAAGGCCTAAGCGTGTCCAAAATACTTTCCGACTTTACGCGTTCCTGTTCCGCGGTGTCGCGGTTGCGGACGGTTACCGTGTTGTCTTCTAGGGTTTGGAAGTCGATTGTTATGCAGGCTGGAGTGCCGATTTCGTCTTGGCGGCGGTAGCGTTTGCCGATGTTGCCGTTGTCGTCCCACATTACTGCGCCTAGTTCTTTTTGCAGCATGGTGTAGACTTCGCGGGCTTTTGCTACCAGCTCTGGTTTGTTCTTTAGCAGCGGACTTACCGCAGCCTTCACTGGCGCTAGCTCTTTAGGCAGTTTTAGGAATGTGCGCTTTTCGCCGTTTATTTCATCCACGGTGTAGGCGCTGGTTAACACGGCCATTATGGCGCGCTCTACGCCAAAGCTTGGCTCGATTACGTGAGGCACGAATGCGGCGCCGCCATCTTTTGGCCGGTAGTCCATCTTTTTGCCGCTGGCACGCTCGATGTTCTTTAGATCGAAGTCAGTGCGGTACGCCAATCCCAGCAGCTCTTTGCGGCCGTGCGGGAATTCAAACTCAAAGTCTATGGTGCGCTTACTGTAATGAGCACGGTCTTCTGCCGGCACTTCCAGCTCGTGCAGCTTGTCGTCCGGCAAGCCTAAAGCCTTGCACCATTCGTGAATGGCCGTGCGCCACTGCTCGAAGGTTTCTTCCCACTTTTCCGGGTGCACGAAGTACTCGATTTCCATTTGCTCAAACTCACGTGAGCGGAAGATAAAGTCGCGCGGAGATATTTCGTTTCGGAACGCCTTGCCCTGTTGCGCCAAACCGAATGGCAAGTCTGGGTAAAAACTGTCTACAACGTTTTTGAAATTGGTAAAAATACCTTGTGCGGTTTCCGGGCGCAGGTAGCTTATGCTGGCCTCGTCGTCCACCGGGCCGACGTTGGTTTTGAACATCATGTTGAATTGCCGGGCTGGGCCAAAAGTATTTTCTTTGCCGCAGGCAGGACACTTGCTGGTATCGATTTGGTCTTCGCGGAAGCGGGATTTGCAGTTGCCACACTCTACGAGGGGGTCGGTAAAGGTATCGACGTGGCCGCTGGCCTGCCAAACTTTCTGGTTCATCAAAATGGCGGCGTCTACACCGTACATGTCATCGCGGCTCTCGACAAACGTCTTCCACCAAAGGTTCATGATGTTGCGCTTGAGCGCCACGCCCAAAGGGCCGTAGTCCCAAGTTCCGGCCAGGCCGCCGTAAATCTCGGAACCTTGGTAAATAAATCCGCGCCGCTTGGCAAGCGAAGCAATGTCGTCTAGTGTAATGTCGCTCATATCTTGCACAACATTATAGCCTACGGCTATAACCTAGTACAGACCACACTTATAGCTCAGATATATCAGGTACGTAGCCGTTTCCTGGCCTCAGGCTCAGGCCGGTGAAATCCCTAAATTCTGGATCATTAAGTTCAGGGTACTCAGCAAGAGTTCGACCCATAAGAGCGTCTAAAAGTGATGGCCCCTCAGCCATTTCCCCCTTCCTAGCAGATGCCTCATCTAGATAAGCTCCGCTAAGAAAACCAGAAGCGATTAATTGTGAACAACAATGTCGTGAAAGTCGGAAATAAGTTGTGCGCCAGATCTTCCGGGCAACTGAGCATGGAGAAAAGCCAATTGGCCCGCCGCCGCCGAAAAGCGGTCAACAAACCCCTCCTCGCCACTTTTCCCTAATCCACGTTCAACAGAAATAGACATTTGCCCACCCTCCCAAATTAATACTAAGATCGTATCTTATTTTCGGCAGGCCTACAAGCTATGCGCTGAGCTGGCGGAGTCTTTCGATTAGTGGAAGCAGGTCTGCTCCTAGTTGCCCGCCTCCTTGCACCTGTGCCAAAACTCTTGCCGTGCGAGCCGTAAAGCCAAGTCGCAAAAACTTAATGTGACTGGCCGTAAAATGGCCACGATCCGGTGCGGCAGTAAAACACATGTGCTCGAAGTTAAAATTATAGCTCTGATCGGGATCAAGCTTTTGCCCTGCTGCGTCAGTTTGTAAGTTAGGAGTGAGGCCGCTCAAGCGTATTACCTGGGCCGAAAACCAAAAACGAACCAGCTGCATCGAGATGCCCGGGTCGTCCAAGGCTTCAAAGGCTTGTTTAAGCAGTTCAAAATACTCCGGTTCCGGCTCGTCCTCGGTAATTTTATTTAGCTGCTTGATAAGATCATACCCTAACATGGTGCGGTCTAGATCTTGCACAATCGTGCCGTAATGTTTGAGCAGGCGGCTCGAAACCAGCGTGCCGATATCGCCCCTGCCCCGGATAAAAGTTATATCGCTGACACTAAACAACTCTATACCGCCTGCCAGCTTGGACTTTACTCGCCGCACCCCTCTGGCTAGCAGGCGGAGCTTCCCGTGGTCTGGAGTAAGCAGCGTCAGAATACGGTCGGCTTCGCCGTAGTCGGTGCGGCCTAAAATGATTCCTTGTGTAACGATTTGTTTCATTGAGCTAGAGCGTGTTCGCGCGCGATGCGGATTATATCCTGCAGTGTCGTACGCGGTTTATATAAAATTTCACGGACGCCGAAGTCCCGAACCAACGACTGCTTCGCGAGCAACATGCGCGCTGGTGGAAGCGCTGTATTTACCACCACCGGAACATCCAACCACTCAGCGTAAGAGCGAAACTCATGCAAAAACTCTATGCCGCCGTGCTGCGGCAGCTGTAACTCCATAATCACGACGTCCGGCGTCTGCTTATCTGCTGCGCCTATGGCCGCCTGCGCCCCTACGGCGTGTGCTGCCGTATGCCCGGCATGATGTAGCGCTTGCGTATACGTTTTTGCAAGTACGGTGTTGGGTTCTATTAACAATATATGTGACATGAGTACAAATTTTATACAATGCTTAGCTGCTGGCTTGGCTGAAACGTGGCAGCTAACCCACTTTGCCGCTGGAA
>DATDBJ010000052.1:0-3894 GCA_036524895.1 Saccharimonadales bacterium (SeqCode) | reverse complement strand
GGATATGGTAGCTTACGAGCAAATTCTTCGTGGTGGAGCGGGCTTGTTTCAAAGCTCAGAAATAGTGACTCTTGATGAGTGTGAGAGCTTCCTGGAAGCGTTCAATGTAGACAAGGGGTTTTCAGGCGTACAGGGAATAGGCTTTGTCAAAGACTTCGACGCCGGGGAATTGCCCGCAGTGACCAGCTTTATGGCGAGCCAAGGCGTGAACGACTTCAAAATAACGCCGAACAAACCTGCGCGCGACCGGTACGCCGCCATACTCTATGTCCATCCTATGGGGCCATCCAAAAATCTGCCGTATGGGTTTGATATGTACTCCGAGCCGGCCAGACGCGCCACCATGATGCACGCGCGGAATAGCGGCGAGATATCCATGACTCCCTTGGTACAGCCATTACCTCTTGACCCCAAAAATCAACACCTCGGCTTTAGTATGTACGCTCCATATTACAATCGCGCGCTCCCCAGGGAAACGCAAGAGCAACGCCAAGCCGCGCTAGAAGGATACGTATACGCCTCATTCCTGGCCGACACGTTCTTCGGCAATGCTATCGGCCGAGCCGACAACAATGGTGCTGGCCTTCGCGTAACCGCGCATACCAACGGCTCCAAACATACACTTTACGAATCGCCAGCATACGCAAGACTCAGTCAAGGACAACACACAGTTTCATCGGCGCGCGACGTCCAGCTATACGGCCAAACATGGACGATCCATTTTATTTCCGACGCAAAAACGCTCGTGAGCGAAGAACAACTAAACCGGCCGCTTTTGGTATTGTTGTTTGGCGTAGTCGCAGCCACCTTGGTTGCCGCTATCGTACTACTCCTACTGAGGGTAAGGGCGCGCGACCTGAGCACCCAGAAAGAACGGGCGGTCGAAATCGCCAAAGACGAGCTGCTCTCGCTCGCATCGCACCAGTTGCGAACACCAGCAACCGGCGTCAAGCAATACGTTGGCATGGTCTTGCAAGGCTTTGCGGGCGAAGTTCCAGACATGCAAAGAAGTTTGCTCGAAAAAGCCTACGCCAGCAACGACCGCCAGCTGCGCATCATTAACGAAGTGCTGCACATGGCCAAAATCGGGTCGGGTCGGATTGTGCTCGCCAAGCAGCGCACAAACCTCAACGACCTCGTCTCAGACGTAGTCAACGAGCAGCGGCAAGACGCAGAAGCCGCAAGTCACCAAGTAGAGATCAAGCTCCCCAAAGAGCCGCTAACCATCTTTGCCGACACACACATGCTGCGCATGGCCATAGAAAACCTGTTTTCCAACGCCATAAAGTACACGCCGCGCGGCGGCAAGATCACCGCCAGTGTTTATAGCGACAAACAGTACGCTTACGTCAGCGTCAGTGATACCGGAATAGGCATCAGTCAGAGCGACATCGGCAAAATCTTCCGCCAATTCGAGCGCCTGCCGAATGTTATGAGCCAGCAGGTTGGCGGCACAGGTATCGGCCTGTACCTGGCAAAGCATCTTGTCGAACTGCACAAAGGCACAATCAAAGTAAAGTCCAAACCGGGCAAAGGGTCGACGTTCACAATCGCGATGCCGCTGCACGGCAAGCCGGCCGCGCATATGAGAAATCTCACTGTTCCGCCCAAAACCTAAGTTATAATTAACAAAAGATGAAGCAAAACGATAAGCTTAAGCCCGACCAGAAGCAGAAACCCACCATCTTGATCGTCGAAGACGAGCAAAGCCTCAACGAGGCTTACCAGCTCATCCTAAGGCAAGCTGGCTACACGGTACAGGTGGCCTTCGACGGCCAGGAAGCTCTGGAAGTTTCGGCCATGGAAGAACCAGCCCTTATTTTATTGGACCTCAGAATGCCGCGCATGGACGGGATTGAATTTTTGCGTCACTACAATCTACGCCAAGAGCACCCTCAAGTGAAGGTAATAGTTTTTAGCAACTACGACATGCAAAAAGAAATCGACGAGGCCTACAGCCTGGGAGCGGACCGTTACTTCATGAAAGCCCTTGCGTCGCCGCAAGAGCTGCTGCAGGTGGTCGAAAACACCCTCTCGACCCCAACGCAAACCTAAACGTGCCAAAGCTGCAAGTTGCACGTACCGGCGCCTACCGGATAATTATGTCCTGAAAGCTATCCTCGCCCAGCATGCGCTCCAGTTTCTCTTTGTTTACGGTGTAATTATGCAGGTTATAGTCCAACACCTTCTGACGCTTGAGCTTACTCAATTCCGTCGTAGTGGTCTCGCGCGTCAATCCAACCAAGCTGGCGATAATGCTGTGCGTCAAACCAAGCTCTATCACATACCGCCCAGCTTTAGTGGGGCGGCCGTAGCGAAACAACAGATAGTAGAGCGTAAACATAATCTTCTCGCGGGCGCGAGACTGCTCTAGCGCCGTAACGCGCATCATCAGGCCGGTGTAGTTCGTGACAAAATAGTCCAGGGTAGAAGTAAGCAGCTCAGGACTCGCCACCAACTGCTTATACAGTTCCTCACGCGGCAGCGTTAGCACCTCACAATCGGTTAGAGCCTCAAAGTAATACAAAGTCGTCGAAGATTTCCCAAAAATCCACGACGACGGAAAAATATCATGCTTGGCCTGAAAGGCGACTATCTGCTCTTCGCCGGCGTTGTTGATAGTGTACACTTTCACCACGCCACTCTTCAGAACGTACGCCATACGAGGCGCTTCACCCTGATATAAGAGAATAGAGCGCTTTTTGAAGAGCCGCTTCGTTGCCTTATTTTTGATCCTCACTAAAATATCGCCCATGTATTCACCCTCACCAAGAAACTAGGGATAACCGTTTTATTCTATCATGGCCCGCAGGTGTCCTGTGTGGGAAATGTTACAGATAATAGGTAGCTTACTTAACTGTCGAGGGCAACGGTCGAGCCCTATGCTAAGTAAAACACTAAACACTCCAAACCAAAAACAAAGCGTAAAAAAACGACCAACGAAAGTGAAGCTTAAGGGGCCGCGGGAGGGAACCTATGAAACGCTTAAACGACGCCGAGCTAAGCGCCAGAATACAAACATTCTTGCACCGCAAGTTCACCGAGTTTCCAGAAGTATCCAAACGCAAAAAAATACCCCGCGCGCCATGGAGAAGAGCAGGGTTAGCAGCAATAGTGGGGCGCCGTGTTAACACGCGCCGCGGAGCCAAAAATTCCGTCAGCAGCCCTTAGACTAGATCACGAGCGATGAACTCGCCCGGCCTTACCGCGGTTAGGATGATGCCGCCACTCGCCCGATAGCCACCAAATGATCCTGACGGTATTTCTCGAACGCTTTTTTGCTGCTGCCGTTGCGGCGGATAAACGCGCTCATCTGCTCGCTGCCGATAAAGTGAGGCAAGATTACATACGCCGCGCCTTTTTCGTACAACCGCTCGGCCTCGTCGTAGCTGCCGGCGTGGCAAATAAACAGCGCATCCTTGTTCTTCTTGCGTAGGTGCTCGGCAAGCAAACTGTTGGTCGCGGCGTCGCCGATGGTGCTAATCACCAGCTCAGAACGATGCACGCTAATCTCGTCCAACAGTTCCAAGTCGGTTACATCGCCATAAATATGGTTGATGCTTTGCCGCTCCAACTCTTCCACCACCTCTGGATCGAAGTCTATGACTACATACTTCTTCTTCATTTTGCGGAAGGTGCGCACGAACTCGTGGCCGCCCTTGCGATAACCGAGCAGAACGAGAGGGTATTGCCTGAGCGCCTGTAGCTCGCGCTTGGTTTCGCTCCGCTCAAAAATCGAAAGTTTTTTCTCCAGCAACCGGTACAGCTTGGTGTCGTACTGCATCATGTACGTCGAAAGAACAATTGTGATCAGCGCTACGAGCGTCATCACGGTTACGATGTGGTCGCTCACAAGGCCGGTGCTAGCCGCCAGCACCACAAGCACAATCGAGA
>DATDBJ010000051.1:0-10933 GCA_036524895.1 Saccharimonadales bacterium (SeqCode) | reverse complement strand
CTTTAAAAACACGCTATACTGGAGGTACTTATGAAAAGAATCTTAAGCACAGCAGTGCTTTTTGTTTTGCTCATACTGACCATAGTGGCACTGGCACAGATGGACGCCAACAATACCAGCGCGATTAAGCCTAACGCTACGGCCGGAGGCAGTCATGCAGCTTACCAGTCCCGCATTTCAGAATAACGAGCCCTTGCCGGTAAATTACACCTGTAAAGGGCGCGGCGTAAATCCGCCGTTATCCGTCCGGAATGTGCCGAGCGGTACCGAGAGTTTGGCGATTGTCATGCACGACCCCGATGCCATCGGCGGTAAGGATTTCTTGCACTGGGCGGTTTGGAACATCGCACCCAATACAGAGGCAATCGCAGAGGACAGTGTTCCACCCGGCGCCATGCGGGGCCACGTGCTCGCCACCGCCCACCTTGTAGGCATCGTAGAATCTTAGAGTTATACTTAAGGTTGTATGGGCACCGCTACCGCTCCTGTAATCGAGCTAGGGCATCTCACCAAACGCTATCCCGGCAGCTCTGTTGACGCGCTGCACGATGTTTCGCTCACGGTCGAAGCGGGTCAAATCTTTGGCTTTCTTGGCCCCAATGGAGCAGGCAAAACCACCACGATCAGTCTGCTGGCCGCAAGCGCCGTTTTCGTCATCGCCGGCTACGTTGTTTTGTCCGCCGCGATATCTATCAGCGCTAAATTGTAGCGATTTGCTCCCACGGCAAGTTTTCTTTGCCAAAATGGCCGTAGGCCGAAGTTTGGCTATAGATGGGGCGGGCCAGATCCAACTTTCGAATGATGCCTTTTACGGAGGTGTCGATAAGCTTGTCCTTAAAGGCGTAGAGCTCTTCTTCGCTCACTGTAGCTGTGCCAAATGTTTCGATGGTTTGCATCAGCGGCTTTGGATGGCCGATTACGTACGCCAGGCCAACTTCGCACTTTTCGGCCAGGCCGTGGGCGACAATATTTTTGGCAATGTAGCGAGCGGCGTATGCGCCCGAGCGATCTACCTTGCTCGGGTCTTTGCCGCTGAATGCGCCGCCGCCTACGCGAGCGTAGCCACCGTAGGTGTCGACGACAATCTTGCGGCCGGTCAGGCCGGCGTCGCTCTCTGGGCCGGGGATATGCCACAAACCAGTACCGTTCACGACGATATCTTCGTCCTTTGGCAATTCAAAACCGTACTTCTTAAATACAGGCTTAAAGACGTACCGGACAATACCCTCGCGCACATCACCCGCCGTAGTTTTTTCGTCGTGAGCGACAGCTGCTACCAGCTTTTCTACTGCCACCGGCTTGTCATCGTCGTAGCGCACCGTTACCTGAGCCTTACCGTCCGGACGCAGCCAATCCAGTTTGCCGGACTCGCGCACTTCGTCGATTTTCCGGGCCAAGGCATGCGCCAAGGCAATCGGCAGCGGCATGAGTTCTAGCGTTTCCTTGCAAGCATAGCCAAACATCATGCCTTGGTCACCGGCGCCATCCTGGTCTACGCCCAAAGCGATTTCTGGCGACTGCTGATGCACGTCATTCGAGAAACTCGATTCTGTGGAGAAGCCCCACGCTGGATTGGTGTAGCCCAGCTCTTTGATCTTATCTTTGACGATCTTTTCGTAATCAATTTTGGCCTTGGTTTTAATCTCTCCGAATAAAGCGATCTGGTTGGCGCCTACTACAGTTTCGATACCGGTACGTGAGTGCGGGTCTTGCGCCAATGCGGCGTCTACAATCGCGTCCGAAATAGCATCGGCAACCTTATCTGGGTGACCGGCACAAACCGACTCGCTGGTAAAAAGGCGCGCTATTGCTTTTTTTGACATAAAAATATCCTCTCTGCTAATAGCCGGAAAGGATGCCAACGAACGACATATCTTTCCCGCTACTAGCGGGCTAGACGTGGCACCAGCACTTGGAGTCCAAGTAGGTTGCCGGCAGATCGACGAGCTAGATCTCTCCCTGCACTCTGTATATTGTTTAGTTGTTAAGTAGACTTAGCATAGCACGTTTACCTATGTGCGTTGCAAGTCCGAGCTAGATCACGCAGTTACGGTACAAAGTCTGGCAAAAACCTCTGTTATTTGATACAATCCTGTTTGTATTGGGGATTGGCCAAGTGGTAAGGCAACGGGTTCTGGTCCCGTGATCGGGGGTTCGAATCCCTCATCCCCAGCCAAAGAGAAAAAACAATTACAACCGTCAGATATAAATCTGGCGGTTTTTTGTTTGTCTCCACCGGGACGCTACCTAGACGAGTGTAACGGTGCAGGACAAATAAACTTGGCGGCAAGCGAAGTACACCGGAAGCTACAGGCCCAACCATCCCATAACAGTTTGTTTTAGCGGGATATGCGTAACCTATAGCCGAAAGTGAACAGAGTAAGCCAATTCCAAGTTTAGAGTCCGAGAGTAGAGAGATTTATGCCACTGATGTGGCGAGTAGCCTTAGTAACCGAGTGATCGGTGTATTAAGTGCAACCTTAAAAATTCAAACCGTGCTGTAGCAAGCAAACTGTGCGGGCAGGGGCGAACTGAAAAGCGTCCACTAGAAAGCTCTAAGGTAACAGTAGAACGGTTTGATCCAGTAAGACGCAGTAGTGCTAGTAACAAGGGCAGAAACACAGCCAGAAAGCGTTTCGGTTTAGGGTTGATGACCTTACTTAGAAACCGAGGTTTAGAGTCCATGGGGTGACGAAAGGTTGAACAGATTTAATCACTGGCCTGAGATGCGGTATCCAATCCGCCTATTCCCTAAAATCTTGTTACCAGCACCATGCGTCTTACAAAACTGGAGCGCCCCTAGTCAGTAAATATAAGGGGGCAGATATGAAAATCGAAGTAAAAGTGGTATCTAGAATTATGAAAGCTAATTTTATTGGCGAATCATTAGGCGGTCGAATCCACGTAGCTTGGTGTGATTAATTCGAGCCTAAAGCCGTCTAGTACGGCTCTGGCTATGGGCGCTCCAAGCACTTCCTACGGTACGGGTAGTTTAAGGTAAAACACCACCGCCGAGTAGCTGCAGCGAAAAGCGGGGGCGACGTGGGTGCAATCCCCATTCCGTGCCACCACGAAAAGATGTAAAGAATTGACGGGCCAACAGTTGCCCGTCTGACGATAAATCGTAAATCTCTGAATGATAAATAATTTTGGGCGTGTTCAAGAGGTAGATGATAAATAATCAAAACGGCCGTGAAAATAATCGGCCAGTTATATACATAGACCGTGTTAGAGCGGTTGGGTAAGTGGCGTAGCAAGACGCCGTGTAGCACGGAAAATCTGCTTCGGCAGTGGCTAATCAGGGCATTGTGGGTTCAACTCCCACTTAAACCGTGTTCTTGCCTTACCCAATCGCTTCAAGCATGGTCTATACCAAGAGAGATTTAATTTAGAGGAGATTTTATGCGGATTAGATGTCGCCTTGGGCTTCACCACTGGCATTACTTTGATAGCCAGATACTTGACGGTGGCAGATACCTGTTTGACCCACGGTTTTACTGGTCGCGCAGGTGCGCTTATTGCCCAAAAGAGTACTTAGACGAAGCGTACAGCATAGATCACTGGTTCCAGATTAGCGAATTAATGATGTGGGACTCACTGTCTCACAGCCTTCGGGTTAATGGAATGGAATGGTTTTGAGTATGGACAATATTCCGATAGTCCGAGTGGAGTTTGAGCAGATGCGGCACTCAATGTTGACCGCGATTAACCAACACCTCGACTCGATTAGTAAGGTGGCCGAGGAGCAGCCCTCTAACCAATAACTAAAAGAGGTAGACCATGGAGGCACTTGCTGTTCTGGCTATATGGGTAAGCGTTATTGCGCTAGTCATAGCCCTGATCGCACTATTCAAACACTAGTTAAACACCAGAGGCCATACACGCCGTCGAAATGCCCACCCTTTCGGCGGCTTGCGTGGCCTCTTTACCTGCCTAGGGCGTATCAAACAATGGTGTTTTGCACCATGCGCCCTGTGCAGGCAGCACAAGTTTAGAAGCAGCAGTCCGCGGTTCGTACGCTCTAGCGGGACGGGATTAAGGACGCAGCTTGTGCTGTCTAATGTGGGCGGTAGGTAGGTTGGCTCCACGCCAACCAATGTCGTGTTAGCTACCGCTGCATGGCTCCTGCCGCCCCCACCATATAAGAGCGCTGGAGAGTGCTGGTAGAAAGAAAAGTGTGAAATTGTCATAAGACTCACCTGACCTCTTATGACTCCGCGTCAGGCTTTACCACCAGCACCCCCAAGCGCTCACAACAACAAACGCCGGACTTTGGTTCGGTTTTTTAATTGAGGAGATTTTTATGCCATTCGTAGACTTTAGACCAATAAAAGAACGACCCTGCATGTCGCCAGAACACAACCCGCCGAATATGCAAATACTACAACCCGGCACCCACACTTGGAGATGTCCTGCGTGCGATGCTGTCCAAAAGATTAACGTACCGCTAATAACAATGTGACCAAAGGATAAAAACAAAAATGAACGCCTACAACGAAATAAAAGCATATCAATCTAAACAACTAAGACGAAAGGAACAGGTAGAAAAATGGTACTTCCTGATTACCATGCTCACTTTTGGAGCAAGCTACGTGATATATGGCGCGGCTTTTTAATCTGCCTGCCCCTGCTACTCGCCGCTTACTTTGTTTTGGCGGCACAACCTAGTGGATTGGAGTGGTTATGAGTAAGTTAGACGAGATCAGTTACGAAGTGTACGGAGGGTTTAGGCCCATACACCCGGACGGTTCCTACAAAAACATAACCGATAAAACACGGCAACAGATAAAAGATGTGTTCCTAGAGCTGATCGGCGACGTAGAACAGCGCGAAACAGAAGACATGAGCCTCAAATCGTGGACACCTGAAGACTATAAGGCTTTTGGTAAAAACGAGTTAAGAATAGAACTTTACGATAAGGTGAACAAGCTATGATCACCTGTTGCTTATGCCCCCACGAAGCCCAAAAGACTAAAGAACTCTGTTCCGATTGCGAACAGTTTGTAAGGAGACTAGCAACGATATGACAACCATAAATTTAATACCAGTAAAAACCTTTTTAGTAGAAGAAGACAACGACGGCCAAACCCGTGCATATCTGGCTATTGAGACACCAGAGGGGCTTAGGTTCGAAGTTGGAGCCGAGGTAAAGCGATGAAGATTCAAATCAAGTACATCGAACAGGTGGACGAATTTGTGAAGCACCCTTTAGAAAGTAACAGGCTTGTTTGGAAGCCTTTTTAATATGTACGCAACAGTTTACTACGCGCAGCACGAATGGACGGCTCCGGACAATCCAGACCTCAAGCGCTGGAAGCTCATTGTGGGCACTGAAGCCGACAAGCTGGAGTGGGCCTACACCTACAACCCGGCCTTAGCAGAGCTGGGTACCCGATCAGTTGAATTTTACCGTGATAGTTCCATGCGGAACTGCATAAGAAAGCCAAAAGGAGACACAAAGTGAAACTGTTTAATACAGCAGACCCCACCGCCAAGCCGTCGATCTTAATGGTTGTGTACGGCGAGGGTGGAGTGGGTAAAACCACGTTCGCCTCTACTGCCCCGAAGCCGATTATTGCTGACTGCGAGAACGGCAGCAAATACTTTGGTTTGCGCGGCATTAAGGCAGATGTTGCCCTGATCGAGAGCTGGGGCGACATGAAAGAGTTTAGCGACATTGCCACTAAAGACGACCGCTTTGAAACGATTGTCATCGACCCCATAGGCGAACTCATGGACAAGCTTATGCGCTACATGATAGCCAAGAACGACACTAAGCTAGTCCAGAAAGACGGCGCGCCCACTATGGCCGGATGGGGCTGGCTAAAGAAAACCATGCGCGACTTCCTGAAAGTCCTGCGGGATAGCGGCAAGAACATCATCATTGTCGCCCACGTCGAGGAGAAAGAGGACGAAGGCCGCTTGGTCAAGCGCCCAATGGTCGCAACCAAGTTATCCGAAGAACTGGTAAACATGGTGGATATTGTGGGCTACATGACGACCGCCAACGACCCCGATACCGGCAGCGTCAAGCGGGTAATCATAGTTGACCCCGAAAGCGACAAACAAGTCGCCAAAGACCGTACCGGACGCCTAGGCCGCTACATCGAGCCCGACTTTAGCAAGATTGTGGATGGTGTACGCGGTGATGGTAACTATGCATGGATTAAGGACGTGCCGGAACCTCCGAAAGAGGAAACGCCAGCGCCAAAATCTAACCTTAGCGACAAGCAAATTGATTGGATTCGACGCGAGGCCCGCACTGCGTCTGGCCTAGAACACAACGACGACGTAGACCAGTGGGTAGCCGACCTGATCGGCAACCCGATTGAGCAAATAGCCTCTAAAGAGGTTAAGGCCGTTGTGGAGAGTATACAGGCGCAAAAGAGCGAGCCGCTGGCCGACCCCACCGCTGACGACGTAGCAGATGTTACCGATGATGATTTGGCTGCTTTGGCTGCCGGAGAGCTGCCAGGTTAGCCGATGAAAGTAATCTTACCAGCAGTATTTACCAGACCCGTCTTTAGATCGGACGGGTCGGTAAAGCTGGAATTCGATACGCGAGAGTTTGGAGGCCAAGACGCAGCTACCTTAATGGAGCAACGCCAAAAGGAGGGTTGGCTGCTTTTTTCTCCAAATAAAGAACTGGGAGACATGGTAGGCATACCAGACGAAAAGGCTGATAGCATGACCGGGCAAAAGACCCAGGCGCAGCGGCTGAGAGGTGTGATCTATCGCATCTGGGAAAAGAAAGGCAAACCAGGCGACAGCGAGAGCTTTTACAAGGCTTACATGGAGCGCCTGATCGAACGGGAAAAATCAAATTTAGATTAGGAGAATACATGCAAACGAAAATAACCGACCCAACAGAGCTAATGGAAGAGTTGGCCCGCGACATTAAAGACTGTGAACCGTACGAGCGTGTAGCAATCTGCCGGGGATACGCAAGCCACATGCGGGCCATGCAGGCCGCAGAAGTGGACGCCGCACTCCACACATTCCAAAACGAACCGGAAAATTTTGTAGAGATAGCCGAGGCCCGCAAGCAAGAAATCCTGACAGGCAAAGCGCCCTTTGACGCAGAGGTTGGCGATGGACAGGGATAAAGAGGCGTTTTGGGGAATGGCCGGGCTCGCCCTGATTATATTTTCAGCAGCAGCTGGCATTGCCCTCATGTTTTGGGCGGCCAAGTAATCGAATGTCATGTAAGCGAGGGTAAAAATGAATGTCTTAGCAACACGGGAAACGCAGGCCAAAAGGATACTCAACTTCCTGAAGGCTGAGGGCAAAGCAACAAACGTGGAGCTAAACCGCATGGGGATATTCCGCTACGGTGCACGTATTAAAGAGCTTCGGGATGATGGTTACAGAATCGTATCTGTCCACGTCAAAGACGGTCTGTGGGAATTTGTTTACAAAGGTCACGAAGATGACGAACCTAATCACAAAGAATGGGATGCGGGGCGGTAGATGTATAACACACGTTTTGGCAACAAATATGGCGCCAGGAAAACCGTATTCAATGGCCGGAAATATGACAGCAAATTTGAAGCCGGAGTAGCTCAGGAGCTAGACTTGCGTCTTAAGGCCGGTGACATACGGAACGTAGAACCGCAGTACAAGGTCGAGATATGGGTTTACCGCGAAGATGGCCGTCAGGCGTTTAAGGTCAGCCACAAAGTCGATTTTCGGGTCGAAAATAATGACGGCAGCTTTGAATTAGTAGAGGCAAAGGGCGTCGAAACTGACGATTACAAGTGGCGGAGACGTTGCCTGGAAGAATTGTGGCTTCCCCTCCACCCCGACCACACATACACAATAGTCAAACAGCGAAGCTATTACAGATAGGAGATTTATGTGCTCACACCACAGCAAAAAGCCGAGATGATCGAGCTGAGAAACCGGCCTAAACCCATGTCCTACCGCGCCATAGCAGAGCTATACGGCGTGTCGAAACACCGGGCGATGGTCGTAACGAACCCCCAAGTAGCGGAATACCACCGGAAGTGGCAGCTACGGAAATACCATTTAACGAAAGGCGCATGAGGCCCTGGCCTCTCAAGATGAGTAACATAATCGGTGACCTATATGGAAAATTCAAAATCGACTACCGAGAAGACGGCGAGCAAGCCCATCAAATGGAATTGGCCCGCAGGCGCTATAAAGAACACGAAAGTAAAAGTAGTAAACCGGCTGCTTAGGTACGCCGATAGGATGATGGAGATTTAGACATGGCAAAGAAAAAAGAAGTGATGCTTGGCTACAAAGGCTTTGACAAAGATTGGAAGTGCCGGGGCATGCAATATAAGGTGGGCAAATCGCACACCCACAAGGGTGAAATCAAACTTTGTAGTGAGGGGTTGCACTTTTGCGAGAATCCGCTCGACGTGCTCAATTACTACGATTTGGTAGATGGGAATATCGCTATTGTAGAGGCGTCTGATGTTAGCGACGAGACGCGGCCGGAGGACTCTAAGCGAGTCGCTAAGAAACTTACCGTAAAGGCCAAGCTTGATTTATCGGCTTTCGTGAAAGCGTCGGTTGAGTTTGTTTGGAATCTGTGTAAGCAGGATGAAGACAGTAATGCGACGGTGAGTGACGGCGATTCCGCCCAGCTCGCAGCCAGTGGCGATTCCGCCCAGCTCGCAGCCAGTGGCTATTACGCCAAGCTCGCAGCCAGTGGCGATTCCGCCCAGCTCGCAGCCAGTGGTAACGACAGTATAGCCGCCGGTATTGGGTACAACAACATCGCCAAAGCAACAAAGGGTAGTTGGATCGTGCTCGCGGAGTGGGTCAACGGCAAGCCTAAGGATGTACAGGCAGTGCAAGTGGACGGCAAGACGATCAAGGCCGACACCTACTACAAGCTGCAAGGCGGTAAATTCGTTGAGGTCAAGCAATGGTAACAGAACTTGCGGAACACGAAATATTTGTCTTCGGAAGCAACATAAAGGGCGAGCACCATGGCGGTGCCGCCCGCCAGGCTTTTGACAACTTTGGTGCCGTTTGGGGAGTTGGAGAGGGCCTGAGCGGTCAAAGCTACGCCCTGCCAACCCTGGGCGAGAATATGCAGCGCTACAGCCACATGGAAATGCTAAACATCGTGGGCGCGTTCTACCGCTGTGCCAACGCCCATCCGGAGCTAACTTTTTTGCTTACCCCGGTAGGCACCGGCATAGCTGGGTACCCCAAGGAGTATATAACAAGCCTGTTCGCCGCCTTGCCTGGCAATATCAAGAAGGTTGGGTGGTGACATGTCAAAGATTGGCCCAAGCATAGTAATACGCGCCAGGGAGTTCGCCTACAAAAAACATGAAGGCCAGTACCGAGATAACGGCGTCACACCTTACATACGGCACCCCCAGGACGTTGCACAAATACTGGAGATAGTTGCGTCAAATGACTTTGAGCTTCACGCCGCCGCATGGCTGCACGACACCATCGAAGACACCGACACTACCTATGAAGAACTAGTAGCCGAGTTCGGGCAGGATGTGGCCGACCTGGTGATGGAAGTCACCCAAGAGGGGCAAAAAGACGACCACGGCTACTACTTCCCCCGCCTCAAAACTCAACGCGGCATTATGCTGAAATTCGCCGACCGCCTAAGCAACCTGTCTGATATGGGTTCATGGAACGAACAGCGCCGCCAGCACTACCTCAAGCGGTCTAAGTTCTGGAAAAGCGACGCCCTCGATTAACAAAAGCCACCCCAGAGTGGCAGAAGGAGTGAGATGGAACACTATTTCGCAAAAGGTAGTTCGGGAGGTCGCGGTGGCGGATTTAGGAGCTCTCCTAAATCGAGTACTTCAAAATCTACGCCTAAAACTAGCACACCAAAAACACCGTCAAAACCAAAACCAAGCACTAAGCCTACAGCCGACGCAAAAACAACCACGGCACAGAAACCAAAGGCTGTCACCGGCACTAACAAAAAATATAGCGACACCGGCTACAAGGTTGGCGACACATATCAGCCACGCTTCGCCGGGTACAGCGCACCAATGGGGTCTGTGGTCTATTATCCCCAGCATAGCTTCGTGGATTATCTACCGTGGATTTACCTTTTTAGCCAAGATTCACCGTCGCATGACCAAGCGGCGATTGTACAGCCAGATGGCAAGCAAGTAATGGCCGAGCCAGTGCGCGGGACAGACGGGATGGCAATCTTTAACTGGTTCCTGTTGATCGTGTTCTTTGTGGCCATAATTGGCGGCATTGTATGGCTCGTAAACAAAAAGACACAACCTAAATTGAGGGCGGCATATGCCTGAAACGCAGAGACCAGATTTTAGGTACGGCGACCGGGTCATCATGAACGAACCGAGTGGCTATCCCGACGACGAAGTTATGTGGGTAAAAGTCGAGCCATACCCAGTCAAGGGCGTTTGGAAAATGCTTGTCGCAGAAGACGGCCATGATTATTTGGGAGAAGCAGAAGTAGAATGTTCTGACTATCACCTTATAGGGTACCGGAAACCCCCTAAGCCTAAAAAACCTCTCATATCGCCAAGCACAAAGAAAATACTTAAAAAGTTAATGAAAGGGACAAAAATGAAACTAACTAAACCAGCAATCGTAACAGCAGTAGCGCTAGGCTTCGTCTTTATTATGGGCATGACCGTAGCCGGTAACTATAACAGCCTAGTGAAAGTGGATGCCGACGTAGACAACGCATGGGCGAAAGTGGAAACGCAATACCAGCGCCGCTTCGACCTGATCGGCAACCTGGTCGAATCAGTCAAGGGTTCGCAGTTCCAAGAATTGGCCGTGTTCAAGGCTATCGCCGAGGGCCGCAAGCAATACACCGGCGCGACCACCCCTGAAGGCAAGGCCGAAGCCGCTACCAGTATCGAAACGAACCTAGCGCTCGTGCCTCGCCTGCAAGAAGCCTACCCAGAACTCAAAAGCAATGCCAACGTACAAGCTCTTA
>DATDBJ010000050.1:0-8927 GCA_036524895.1 Saccharimonadales bacterium (SeqCode) | reverse complement strand
CGGCGTTACCGGCACCGACGGCAAAACCACCACATGCACATTAATTACCCACATGCTGCGTGCAAGCGGCTATAAAGTCGCCATGATGACCACCATTTCAGTGGACTACGGCGACGGGCGCGGTCCTCAGCCAAACGCAACCCGCCTAACAACCATGGGCGTAGGCGATTTACTACGCAAAATCAAAAAAATCAAAGCTAGCGGCGCAGAATGGCTCGTTTTGGAAACCACCAGTCACGCGCTGGCTCAGCACCGGGTGTGGGGAATCCCCTACGAGATTGCCGTGATGACTAACATTGATCACGAGCATTTGGATTACCACGGCACCTTTGAGCGCTACCGTGACGCCAAAAAAATGTTGTTCGAGCAAGCTAACCGTCATCGCAAGGGGATGGGCGTTGGCATCGCCAACGCCGACGACCCAAGCGGCGAGCTTTTTGCCTGCGCGGTTGCGCATCCAGTGCGCTACGGCATCAAAAACGGAGATCTGCGGGCTTACGACATCAAGCTAACGCCCGGAGGCAGCACTTACGTCGCCGAGTATAATGGCCAGACGTACCACATCACATGCCATCTCCCCGGCAGCTTTAACGTGTATAACTCTTTGGCTGCAATTGGAGTGGGGCAGGCCATGGGCTTGAGTAAAGAGCAGATAGAGAAGGGAATCGCCAGCCTCACGAATGTAGAGGGCCGCATGACGCGCGTGGACGAAGGCCAGGACTTTGCAGTGATCGTAGATTACGCACACACGCCGGAAAGTTTCGAAAAAGTATTCAAAGAGGTCAAAACGTTCGCCAAGGGCCGGATACTATGCGTGTTCGGTTCGGCCGGCCGGCGCGACGAAGCCAAGCGCGCCATGCAGGGCAGAGTGGCTGGTAGGTACTGCGACGTGGTCATCGCCGCAGAAGAAGACGACCGGGACGCAAACGGGCAAGAAATCTTGCGACAAATCGCCTCCGGCGCCAAAGAGGCAGGCAAAAGGGAAGGCAAAGACCTGTTTTTGATCCACGAGCGCCCAGAAGCCGTCCTCACCGCAATAAATATGGCCAAAAAGGGCGACGTCGTGCTACTGCTCGGCAAAGGCCACGAAAAATCCATCCTAAGCAACGGCCCCATGGCCGCCAAACTCCGCCACCTCCAACAAGACGACACCGACCCCCGCCGGGTAACCAAACGCAAATACGACGAAATACAGACCGCCCGCACCGCACTCACCATACGTTTAGGCAAGAGCGCTTGACACAGGAATTGGCACTTATATATAGTGAGTGCTGACGCGTTGGCACTCTAAATGCTAAAGTGCTAGCGTTCTACTTAAAACATCTATTAAGGAGGATTTAACTAAATGAGCGTCAATGTCAAACCTCTTGGCGATTACGTCGTGGCCGAGCCCGAAGAAGCGCCAACAAAAACAGCCAGCGGCTTGTACTTGCCGGAAAAGGCAGCCGAAAAGCCAAAGGTGGCCAAAGTGCTGGCTGCCGGCCCGGAGGCCAAGCAAGTAAAAGTCGGCGACCGTATCTTGTATAAGAGTTACAGTCCGACCGAGGTAAAACTCGACAGTAAAGAGTACCTACTTGTTAAAGAAGAAGACATTCTGGCAACCATTAAATAAGGAGCGTGAGAGATGGCAAAAAAAGTATTCTACGATGACGATGCCCGCAAGCGCGTGCTTGCCGGTGCAGAAATTTTATACAACGCAGTTAAGACAACTATGGGGCCAAAGGGCCGCAACGTGGTCATCAGCAAGAGCTACGGCGCACCAACGGTTACGCACGATGGCGTAACCGTTGCCAAGGGTGTAGAGATCGCCGATGTTGACGACGAAACCTTAGGCTATAAAGTTGGCGCCGAGCTGATCAAGCAGGCCGCCAACAAAATGAACGACGTCGCTGGTGACGGTACCACCACTGTGACCGTGCTGACTTATCATATCCTGAACGAAGCGAACAAATTAATTGCCGCCGGTCACAACCCAATGCTACTGCGCAAAGGCCTAGAAGCTGCCGCGCAGGACGTGCTCGCCAAGCTGGAAGGCATGCGCGAGGACATCGCCGGTAAGAAGAGTCGCATCGCTGAAGTTGCTACTATCTCTGCAGGCGACAAAGAAATCGGCGACTTGATCGCCGACGTTATGGAAAAGGTCGGCCGCGAAGGTGTTGTAACCGTAGAAGAAGGCCAGAGCCTGACTATGGAGAGTGAAGTCGTCGAAGGCTTTACGTTCGACCGCGGCTTCGTCAGCGCCTACATGGTGACCGATACCGCCCGCATGGAAGCCGTCTACAACAGGCCAGCTATTTTGATCACCGACAAAAAAATTAGTTCGGTTCAGGAATTCCTGCCAATCCTCGAAAAGTTGGCGCAGTCCGGCAAGAAAGACTTGGTGATCATTGCCGAGGATGTAGACGGTGAGGCGCTTGGCACGCTGATTCTTAACCGCCTGAAGGGTGTGTTCAACACCGTGGCTGTTAAGGCTCCGGCCTTTGGCGACCGCCGCAAAGAAATCCTGGACGACATCGCTGTTCTGACCGGTGCGACCGTCATTAGCGAAGAGCGCGGCATTACCTTCGAAAACGCTGAGCTCGACGCCATCGGCAGTGCCCGCAAGGTGATTGTCGGCAAGGATGCCACCACTATCATCGAAGGCGCAGGTGCGCCAGCGGACGTGGCTGCCCGCATCAAGCAGATTAACGCTCAGATCGTAGCCGCTACCAGCGAGTACGACAAAGAACAAATGGAGAAGCGCCGCGCCGCATTGTCCGGCAAAGTTGCCGTTATTAAAGTTGGTGGCGCTACCGAAACCGAAATTGAAGAAAAGAAATTCCGCGTCGACGACGCCGTAGCTGCTGTAAAGGCCGCCCTGGCAGAAGGCGTGGTGCCTGGCGGTGGCGTAACGCTCATCAACTTGACTGGCGCCATTACCGCCTCTGGTGACGACGACGCAGCCGTAGCTGCCGGCAAGAAGATCCTCAAGAATGCGCTGGAGCAGCCATTCCGTATCTTGCTGAGCAACGCCGGACTCAACGCCGACGAGTGGCTGCCGCAAGTCAAGAACGGCAAACCTGGCTTTGGTGTTAACGTTAATGCCCCAAGCAAACTTGTAGACCTCAAGGCCGCAGGCGTGGTAGACCCGGCCCGCGTTACCAAGGAGGCTCTTTTGAACGCCGTATCTATTGCCGGAACTAGCATCACCATGGGCGCGCTCGTGGTAGAAGTTCCAGAAAAGAAGGAATCCGCTGGCGCCCCAGACATGGGCGGCATGGGCATGATGTAAAAAATAACAAAGGCATTGGCGGTTTGTTTATTGCTGTTACAATAAAATCAAACAAACAACCACCTAAAAAAGGCCGGAGCAATCCGGCCTTTTTGGTTGACGCATTTTAGTCTACTGTTTGTTCTGGGTAAAATAATTGATTTCGTTGATCACGTCTAGCAGCGCCTGTGCCTTGGTTTTTTCGTCGGTAATGGTCTGCGCGGCGTCATAAGCGTCCTTTAGCAGAGCCTGGTTGTCGGACGCTTGGATTAGCATCATAGTTGTGCGGAACTTTTCCTCGGGAGATTGGTCGAGATGGCCGACAAGCGGTGTTAGTTGCTGTAGGGCTTGTTGTTTGAGGTCTAGCAGGTCGTCGCCGTCCGATGGCATGGCGGTTACGTTGCTAGTGGAACTTTGAGGAGCAGAAACTACACCTTCAGCCTCTTCGCTTGGTGAGGGAACGCTGGATTGTGGAGGTTCGGACGGAGCAGGCATGAAGTCGCTACTCATGCTCGGGCTGCTGGCGGGGGGTTCCGGCGCAGGCGTGGCCGTACCACCAATCAGATCGGTTACTCCACTTAGTGTGTCATCTTGCGAAGCGCTACCGCCAACTTGTGGTGTCGGATTGTTGCCGTCTTGACCTCCAAACATAAACTTCCCCCTATCAATTGCTTTATACTATGATACTACTGACCCAAATTAAGCACAAGGAGTATGCCAAATGCTAGATGATCTCAAATATATACATGAGCGTGATGCCGACGATGCGTTAGGGGTGGCCGAAAATCAGTGGAAGCAATTGCAGCACGGCTACGATTTACACTTTCAGCCCGGTGCCGAAATTCGAAACGTCGTATTGGGTGGTATGGGCGGATCGGCGCTCTATTCTGTATTTTTGAATTCTTGGCCCGGCCTGTCAGTACCATTTGAGATTTCGCGTAACTACAATATTCCGAAATACGTCAACGAGAACACGCTGTTTATCGCGTCGAGCTACTCGGGCAACACCGAGGAGACGCTTTCAGCGCTTGACGAGGCTGAGCAAAAGAAGGCGCAAATCGTAGTGCTGGCCGCTGGCGGTAAACTTGCCGAGCGCGCGGAGCAAGCGGGCTATCCGCTCATTCGCGTTCCTGGCGGTATCCAGCCCAGGATGTCGTCATTTTATTGTTTGACAGGGCTCATTCAACTCTTTGAGTCGCTGGGATTGGTGCCGGAGGGCAGTATGCGTGAATTGCGCGAAGCGGGTGCGTGGCTAAGCCAACAGGTTGGTGCGTGGGTTGCCACTACCCCTACGGCAAATAATCCGGCCAAACAACTCGCCCAAGAGTTGATGGGCAAGAGTGTCGTTATTTATAGCGGCCCCAAGTTAGCGCCCGCAGCCAATAAATTTAAGATTTGTTTGAATGAAAATGCCAAAAACATCGCCTGGTGGAATCAATTGCCAGAATTTAATCACAACGAGTTTATTGGCTGGAGTAGTCACCCGACGGACAAGCCGTATGCAGTAGTTGAGTTGCGTTCGGCGCTAGAACACCAACGGGTACAGAAGCGATTTGAAGTAACCGAGCGCCTATTGTCTGGGAAGCGCCCTGCGCCTGAGGTAGTAGAGGTCCAAGGCGATACGATTATTCGGCAGCTTTTGTGGGCGGCATCCATGGGTGATTTTACGAGCCTTTATTTGGCAATTTTGAACGGTCTAAACCCCACGCCGGTTGATCTGGTAGAGAAATTTAAGGTGGAACTCGATCGCTAGCAATTCTTTTTAGAAGGCCTGTTGCTGGTATAATAAGATTCATTATGAGGTGGTATGTGTCCACTAGAGCCAAGTTGGGGTTGGCGCTTGTTGCTGCCAGTTTGGTCAGCGTTGGATTTTGGGCGGCCGGAGCGCTGAGTAATAGTAGCGTGGAGTATGGGTACCTCGCTTGGAACTTGGTTTTGGCCTGGGTTCCTTTGGTATTGGCGTTTTGGCTGGAGCGGATTTTGCATAGTAAATTGTGGTCCAGTTGGTCGGCGCTGATCGTGACTTTTTTGTGGCTGGGCTTTTTGCCGAACAGCTTTTATGTGATCAGCGATTTTGTTCATTTAACAGAAGTACCACGAGCCGATATAGTATTTGACGTGGTGATGTTTGGCTCGTTCGCTATAAACGGTCTGATTTTGGGCTATCTGAGTTTATTTTTAGTGCACGGCGAACTGCGTAAAAGATTAGATGGCCGAACTTCCGGCGCGCTAATCGGAGCTGTTTTGCTGCTCAGTAGTTTTGCCATCTATATCGGCCGCGATCTGCGCTGGAATACCTGGGACGTAATTTTTCAGCCGGCAAGTTTATTGTTCGATATTTCCGACCGGCTTCTTAATGCCGGAACCCATCCTCAAGTAGTGTCTACCACCGCGAGCTTTTTCGTCTTGCTTAGCAGTATCTACGTGGTTATTTTGTACGCGGCCCGTGCTCTGCGCCAGCAAAAAACTCTCTGATATCTGGTATACTACATCTTGAAATGGAAGAAATGCAAAAAGCGCTTGAGCGCGTCATACGAAATGTGTTCGGCACCGATGTAAAGGTGGAGTTGAGCCGTCCGGACGCGCAATTCGGCGATTACGCTACCAATGCTGCTTTGCAGCTCGCCGGACGGCTCAAGCGCAACCCGCGCGAAGTGGCCGGGGAGCTGGCCGCTAAGCTTAGCGAAGAATTGGGCGATCGTGTGCGCGAAGTTTCTATCGCCGGACCCGGGTTTGTCAATATTACCCTGAGCGATTCGGTACTCATCGGGCAAGCGCTGGCCGCCACAGCTTCCAAGCCTCAAAACTACAAAGGCCAGGTTGTTGTAACCGAGTATTCCGACCCCAACCCATTTAAGGTTCTGCACGCCGGGCACTTGTACACCAGCGTCGTAGGCTTTGCGATTTCCAACCTGGTAGAGGCCGCCGGCGGAGAGATCCACAGGGTCAATTTTGGCGGCGACGTCGGCCTGCACGTGGGCAAAACCATGTGGGCGATCCTGAAGGAGTTGGGCGGCGAGCATCCGGAAAAATTGGCGGACATCCCAGAAGGCCAGCGCGCCGAGTGGATGGCCAAATGCTACGTTGCGGGCACTAATGCTTACGAAGACGACGAGCCTGCCAAGGCCGAAATTGTTGAGCTGAACAAACGCGTATATCAACTGTTCGCGTCAAACGACCACGATTCGCCTTTTGCGCAAATATACTGGACCTGCCGGGAGTGGAGCTACGATTATTTCAACGCGTTTTACGCGCGCATCGGCACACCGTTTGAAAAGTATTATCCAGAGAGCGAAGTCGCAGACCTGGGCCTAAAAACAGTGCGCGAGCAACTGGAAAAGGGCGTATTTAAGGACAGCGACGGCGCGGTTGTCTTCGAGGGCGAACCGTATGGCCTGCATACTCGTGTGTTCATTAACTCGCACAACATTCCTACTTACGAAGCCAAAGATGTCGGCCTCATCATGCACAAATGGCAGGACTATCATTTCAAAAAGTCCGTGATCATCACCGGCAACGAGCAAGAGCAGTACATGGCCGTAGTCCTAAAAGCCGTCGAGCAATTCGCGCCCGAAATGGCCGCCGCCACCAGCCATCTGACCCATGGTATCGTCAAGCTGAAGGGCGGGGTTAAAATGAGCAGCCGCAAGGGTAACATCTTGCGCGCCGTAGACGTGCTGGACGTTGCGCACCAGGCCAACAAAAAAGCCACCGGCCGTGATGACGAACAAGCTGTTTTGGGCGCGGTCAAGTACGCATTCTTAAAAAACCGCATTGGCGCAGATATACTATATGACCCCGAAGAATCTGTTAGTCTGGAAGGTAACAGCGGCCCTTACTTGCAATACGCCCACGCCCGCGCGCGGAGCATACTTACCAAGGCCGAGGGCGCCGAGCGTAATATCGCGGACCTGGACGAGGCCGAGCGCCAATTAGCCCGAAAAATTGGCGAATACCCCGAGGTCTTGCAAAAAGCGGTCAACGAACTCCTGCCGCACCACATTTGCACCTACCTCTACGAGCTGGCTCAAGAATTCAACCGTTTCTACGAAAAGTCCAAGGTAATCGGTGACCCCCGCCAGGCAACTCGCCTAAAACTGGTAGAACTTTACGCTAGCACCCTCAAAGACGGCCTCAATCTCCTCGGCATCTCCGCGCCCGACAAGATGTAGGTTACAATAGATACATGACACAGAAGTCACCCGAGGGCAAAAAGCTCAGTAGGGCTGCGCATAAGCGGCGGCAGATTAAAGAGGTCAAGACCAAGCTCAGCAACCTCAGCCCGGCTGCTGCGGCCGAGGCTGTTAATGATGTCGTTACCGACCAAGCGCGCAAGCAATTTGGCGGCTTTACCGATTTTATCCGCGAGCAAGGCGTGGTGGGCGTGGGCGTTGGTTTGGTGCTCGGTGTGCAAATAAAAGCGGTCGTGGATACCATCATGCTTCACTTTGTTGACCCTGTTACTCAGGTATTGTTGCCGGGCAAGGAAGGGTTGAGCGTGCAGGTAGTATCTGTTGGTTCGGTCAAGATTGGCTGGGGCGCGATAGCCTATTCGTTATTTACATTTTTAATGGTAGCGCTTATCATCTACGCCGCCTACAAGCTTTTGAGGCTGGACAAGCTCAAGAAGGAGAAGTAACATGGGCGACACAAAGGACGTAAGCGACGACGAGTGGAAGAAAAAACTTACTCCCGAGCAATTTCATGTTTTGCGAGAGAAGGGCACTGAGGCGCCGTTTACGGGTAGACTTTTGTACAACGACAAGCAAGGCAGCTACACCTGCGCGGCTTGCGGTAATGTGTTGTTCGACTCGAGTACTAAATTTGAGACAGATTGCGGTTGGCCTAGCTTTTATGACGCCAAAAAAGGCTCGGTAGTGCTTGCGTCCGATGATTCGTTTGGTATGCACCGCATCGAGGTAACATGTGCCAGCTGTGGCGGTCACCTCGGCCACGTCTTCGACGACGCACCCGACCAGCCTACCGGCCAACGTTTCTGCATAAACTCTGCCTCACTCCAATTTTTGCCCAACAAGAAGTAGAGTATAATGCCGGTATGATTGATCCTAAAAAGATAAAACCGACAAAATTACTCTGGGTAGACCTGGAGATGACTGGATTAGAACCAGAAAAAGATGTGATTTTAGAGGTCGCGGCTGAAGTAACGGACTTTGATTTTAAGACGCTGGCGAGCTACGAGGCGCTCATTAAGCACCCGGACGAAATATTGAACAATATGGCTGAGTGGCCCAAGCGGCAACACGGCATTAGCGGCCTGACAGAACGCGTGCGTATGCAGGGCAGAGCAGAGGAAGAGGTAAAACACGAGTTGGTCGGGTTTATCAAAGCCCAATTTGGCGACGAGCCAGCAATTTTGGCCGGAAATTCGATACACAACGACCGTGCGTTTATCAAAAAATGGTGGCCGGAGGTTGATGCGCTGCTGCACTACCGCATGCTCGACGTCACGTCGCTCAAGGTGCTCATGCAGGGCAAATATAATTACGAGTACGAGAAAAAAGACGTCCACCGCGCCTTCGACGACATCCAGGCTTCGATCGCCGAACTCCAACACTACCTGGAGTGGCTCAAAGACCAGCGATAGTACTCCCGTCTGAATTGCCGGCCGACCGTATAAAACTCAAGACCTTCGCAACATCTCACGAGGCGTCAAACA
>DATDBJ010000049.1:0-17942 GCA_036524895.1 Saccharimonadales bacterium (SeqCode) | reverse complement strand
GAGCAACCTTTCGTGCGTAAACGACTCTTAGAACTGGCGAAGTCCGATCAGGACGACAGAGGAAAAGAGCGGATTATCGATCAAAATATGACGGAAGCCGCTTGGGTGCAGTTGATGGAGTCTGATTGGGCGCGCGCTAGGGAAATGTTACTCCTTTTGGAGGAGATTAAACTACCTAGCGCGCGTCATATCGGGCTTGATGGTTCGAGAGCAGTGTGGCTTATAGCGCTGCACAATGTTGGCTACATGGATGTAGGCGAGATTGTACTTGATAGAATGAAGTATCTATACCATAAAGATAAATCTCAGGTATTCTATCCAGGAATCCCCTACCTTGTTGATCGGCTTATGGTGTGGAAAGGTGAGTGGCAGGTGGCCGCTAAGCAACTATACGGCACACAAGGGTATATAGATAACGAAGGAGTGAAACGCAAGTTTCCTGTTATTGACATTGCGCACTTAAAGGATAGGCGCAGAAAGTTCGAGCTGAGTAGTTTAGGGAAGTGCAGGCATAACAATGAGTAGAACGGGTGAAGCGGTATTAATTGCTTCCAGTAGCTTTGATGAAGAAGCGTGGAGACCAGTTGCCCGTGGGCTAAGTGACCGCAACTTTAACGTGTTGGTGTACGAGGCTGATAAGGTCGCTGACGGCAGGGCGGAGCTCGATATACAAGTTAGGGGTGCAGGGCTGCAAGTGCGTTATGGCGGAAAAGATTTTAATTTAGGATCAGTTGCTGCTGCGTGGTATCGTAGGCCGAACACCTTTTCTCTAGAGCAGGATTCCGATAAGGCGAGGCAAATGTGCTTGGATATTGAGCGCAGGCGATTCAATACTCTCTTTGGGATACTGTGCCTGAACAAGTCTGGCTCAACGCTCCTCGACGCATCACGCATGCGGAACACAAGCTAACCCAGTTGGCACTTGCTCAGGAGCTAGGCTTTACAACTCCTACCACTACCGTTTCGAATAGATGGGGGCCAATTAAGGAATCGCTACCCGAGGCGGTCATTTTCAAGCCTACGTATGCCTTGTTCTATAGCGAAGATCAGATGAAGCTCCTCTACACTACGCCTTTTTCAAATCCCACCGAACTTCCAACAGGCGGCAATCCTTATCCCGGGTTTTGGCAGAGTTTTATTTCAAAGGGCCGCGAATGGCGTATTACTGTCGTGGGCGATGAAACCTTCGATGCGGCAATTTACACTGATTCTAGCGCGAGGGATGATTGGAGAAAGCATCAATTAGAGGCGAAGGTTGAGTTCAGACGTGGTATTTTCCCTGAGGATCAAAAAGAGAAGTGTTTTCAGTACCTTGGTAGGCTAGGGTTAAGGTTCGGGGCTTTCGACTTTATTGAAGGTGAGGAAGGAAACATCACCTTCTTAGAGTGCAATGCAAACGGTCAGTATGGTTGGCTTGAGGATGAACTCGGCTTCCCTATCTCAGATGCGATTACTGACGAGTTGACGAAAATTGCACGCGGTGCATAGGCCTACAAACTCTTTACACCGTAGTACTCAGTAAGCGAGACTAGGAGGGCAGGGTAAGGAGAAGATATAGGCCAGGTAGAATGGAGGCGAGAGACGCAAAGCCTACAGAGACAGCAAACAGTGTTAAGCATCTACTGATTAGCAGCGAGGAAATTATAAATTATTTAGGTACGGCAAGAAACGCGCAATAGTTAAGTCTTGCGCCAGAACTCTAGAATTA
Source organism: Saccharimonadales bacterium (SeqCode) (assembly GCA_036524895.1). Classification (GTDB taxonomy): domain Bacteria; phylum Patescibacteriota; class Saccharimonadia; order Saccharimonadales; family UBA4665; genus PMNU01. The sequence goes on along the minus strand of DATDBJ010000049.1, from coordinate 16,234 downwards.
TTTAAAATGATAGGTCTATGCAGTGTGTGGGCGGTCGGCCTACTTGCTGCCAAGGTGCAGTCGCCCGTATAATCGTAAGCAGGATGTTTACGAAAAAAACCATTCGCGATATTGATATAGAGGGCAAGCGAGTGCTGCTGCGCGCAGACTACAATGTTCCTCTGGATAACGGCAGGATTACTGCCGATTATCGGATCACGCAATCGATCCCAACGATCAAAGCGTTATTGGAGAAGAACGTTCGCCTGGTGATTTGTTCGCACTTGGGCCGGCCCGATGGACGCCCTGACTCCAAGTCTAGTCTCAAGCCCGTGGCTGAGAGGTTAAGCGAGCTGCTCGGTCAGGAAGTAGTCTTCGCATCCGATTGCATCGGCGCCGAAGCCGAAAAAGCCGCTAGCGAATTGCAGTCCGGACGGGTGCTCCTCTTGGAGAACTTGCGCTTTCATCCGGAAGAAGAAGCAAATGATGATGGTTTTGCCGCCGAGCTGGCCAAGAACGGCGAAATTTTTGTACAGGATGGTTTTGGCGTTGTGCATCGCGCCCACGCCAGTACCGATGCAGTCACGCGCCATTTGCCAAGCGTCTCCGGCTTATTGCTCGAAAAAGAGGTAGACACAATTACCAATGTCATGAGCGAGCCTCAGAAGCCACTGGCGGCCATTGTGGGTGGCGCTAAAATATCCGACAAGATTGACGTGCTTCACCGATTTATCGAGATCGCTGATTTCATAGCAATCGGCGGCGCTATGGCAAATACCTTTTTGGCAGCCAAAGGAATGAAGATCGGCAAGAGTAAGTTCGATGCCGACGAGGCGGAGTTGGCCCGCGAAATTATGGCCAAGGCGGAGGAAAAGGCCAAAAACGGCAAGTTTGTATTTTACCTGCCGCACGACGGCGTAGTAGCTACGAGCCTGGACAAGAGCGCCGCAACCCGGCTTGTAGATTGGGATGCGACGTTGATTAGCGAAGTGCTGAATTACCCCAAGTCTGTACCTGCCGAAGCTCACACCGTCGCCGATAACGAGATGATTTTGGATATTGGCCCGTTTTCGGCTGCCTTTATCGCCGGTGGAGTGCAACTGGCCAGCACTGTTATCTGGAACGGTACTCTTGGAGTGACCGAAGTTCCCGCACTGCAAGGGCCAGTCGGCCCCTTCGCGCACGGCACCGAGCTCTTAATCGACGCCCTTACGGGTGATTTCGGATCCAGGCCATTTGTGCTGGTAGGCGGCGGCGATACCGCGGGCTACATCGAACAGCGCCAGCTGACAGGTGCGTTCAATCACGTTTCTACCGGCGGCGGCGCCAGCCTGGAGCTAATGGCCGGCCGCAGACTCCCCGGCGTAGATGCTTTGCAGGATAAGTAGCGCAAAAGTCTCACTGGCAAGCTGCGGAACGCCCTCTAATTTTTGTAAGTACAAAGCTTTGTTTTTCTCACACCGCTTATGGTAAGCTAAAGAAAAGTCAGAGGGATGTGATGCGAAAGCTATTGATTGTTGGCAACTGGAAGATGCACCTAAATGTTTCCCAGGCCAGCTTGCTTGTGCATCGCCTGCAGGAACGTATTCGGTTACATCGCAATATTGAGGTAGTGCTCGCCCCGCCAATGCTTAATCTGCAGCCCCTTAGTATGCAGATAGACAGGCGTAAGTTCCGTCTGGCCGCGCAGAATGCGTACCATAAGGACGAAGGCGCTTTTACCGGCGAAGTCTCGTACACCATGCTGCGCGATCTTGTACATTATGTCATTGTCGGTCACTCCGAGCGGCGCCTATACTTCCACGAGGATTTGCCTATGGTACGCGATAAAGTGAAGGCCGCCATCCGTAATGATATTAATCCGATCTTGTGTGTCGGAGAAACTCAGCACGAGCGAAAAGAGGGCCTGACTAAGCGCGTACTGCACGACCAAGTTACGACGGCGTTATCTAACCTGACAGCACGCGAGGTGGGCGACGTCGTGATCGCTTACGAGCCGGTATGGGCTATTAGCACTTTCGGTGGAGTCTTGGCTAAGCCGCACGAGGTTGAGGAGGCGATTGCTTACATCCGCCATCAGGTTGCGCACTTATATGGCGAAAGAGTAGCCAAGCAAATGCGGGTATTATACGGCGGCAGTGTAGATGATCAAATCGCCCGCGGTTATTTGGAGATACCCGGCTGTGACGGCGCGCTCGTTGGCGGCGCCAGTATCAACCCATACAAATTTTCGGGTATTATAGAAGCAGCACATCGCTTGCAAACGGAGATACAGTAGTGAAGCCTGACAAAGATAAAACGACGCCTAAGAAACAATCCACTGGTAGAGTATTCGACGTGCGTCGACCCGGTAAGGCGCCTGCATTGCCGACTTCCCGGCCTGTGATCATGGGGCATAAGCCCGAAGCCCAGCAAGCGCAAACTGCCGTGAGCGGCGTAGGCGAGGCGAGTCCATTATTGAGCAGGCGCAAGATAGAAATTATGCCCGTAAGTGGTAAGGCGGCTGTAGAGACCAAAACCCCTGCGGCAGCGGCGAGTGCTCAGGAAAAACCGGCTGTCAGGCCTGCGCCGGCGCAGACGACAGCTCAAGAAAAAGATGCACTGGCAGTTGTCGCTTTGGACGCCGTAACCGGCCCTCCGCCGCTGGCAAAGGATATAGCTCCTGCCGAAAAACCGCAGGAGACGCCTGCCGCCACCCCGGCAGAGCTGATGTTGCCAGCCAAGGCCAAACCAGAACCGCTGGCAGAGCAGGAGACGATGAAAGCTCAGTCGGAAAACAAACCAACTCCCCAGCTTGAGGCGCCTAAGATAGAGCCAACGCTTTCGGCCGACGAGTTACCGGCCGAAACTTCATCAGTGCCGGAAGCCGAGCCAGCCAAAGAAACAGCGCCTTCAAAAGATGAGACTGAGCAGACGCCACAAGAGCCGGTAATCCAACCGCTCTTCGACAGCTCAGGCGCAATAATCGTGTCGACCCATGATCACCACCATCGGCACCGTGGCCTCAAGATATTCGGCCTCATGCTTCTGATCTTGCTATTGGCCGCCATAGCTGTAGATCTACTTCTAGACCTCGGTATCTTGAGCCTAGAAGGCGTACCTCACACAGACTTTCTGTAAACTAGTTTTGAATACCGGTTTTTATCTTCGAGATATGGAGGATGTAATCCAAATCTTTTGAACGTGTTGCCTGCAGGAAGTCAAAGCCATTTGCGTCGAATTGGTTGATTGTTTCTACTGCAGCTTGGTGGCGGGCCCGCCACAGGAGTAAGCTTTCGCCCTTATTAAGCTCGATAGTACGCCGTTGACCATCCAACTGAAATTCTATGGCAAGTGCGACATTAAACTTGGCCTGGAGCTCACGTGCCATCTTGTGTACATCAAAGTATTGTTCGAGTGTGTAATAAGACTTGTCGATGTTAAGTAGGCGTAACACAAGCTCCATATCTTGATTGCCCGACGCGGTTTGCTCAAAATAACGACGAGATTTTTCGGTGTCTAGTTTTTTAGAGGAGACCAGAATGTCTTTCTTGCCCATGCTGTCGTGTATTGTTGCTAGGGCGTGGTCTGGGTCTCTAAAGTTGTTGAAGGTGCCGCCCAAGAAAAGCACTAGATTGAGGGTGGAGTCGGCGTTCTCGGCGAAGGTATCTTTAACGAGTAGATCGTCAAATCGCTCATAGACGATGTCTCGTATATGGCCTTCGAATTTTACTTGGCCGTCGAACCATTTCTCGATGTTGTCTTCTGCTATCTTGAGTAGTTCCTTGCTAATGTCTAGAGCGATATAGCGATTGAGCTTGCCCTTTTCCAGGAAGTGACCGAGTAGGTTGCGGATTGGCAGAGCATTGCCCGGGCCAATGTCGATAATGTTGATGCTTGTATAGCCTTCAATGAGCGTATCGATGTAGCTTAAGTTAATGCCAAGAAGGTCAATCGTGTTGGTTACGGAGTTAGGGCTATCCTGTTTAAGCAGGTGTTGAGTGTAAGTGTCCCACCGTTTGGCGCCACTATCAAAATAGGTGTACTGTACCGGGACTTCGCGGTAGATGTCTATATTGGACATAATGTCCAATACTTGCTTAGGGCTGTAGAGTTTGTAGAAATCCTCAGTAGGCTTCGCTACTTTGTAACCACGGGTGTTTTTGAATTTCTTGCCGCGTTTTACTAATTCCTCTATGAGCTTAGTATTCTTTGTAATATTAGTAATATAGAACTTACCCTTTTCTTCGTAAAGCTGCAGGTCGAGCTTGCCAGACTCGGCGGCATCGATCCAATTGCGGATTGACTTTTCAGAAACGTGATAAAGTTTTGCTAGCTCGGTGTTCTTAAAATATTTCATACTTATTCCCCGCTATGTACGTAAAAAATTAAAAAAAATAATAATGTTGACAGGTTCCGAAATTAAAATGTATCATACATTTGTACATTTAGTATTCGGGTGCTGGCGTACATTGGGCGCACAAAACGAGAGCTTTCGAGAAGCCTAGTTGTGCCTCAGATCGTAGAACTCAACCATAGATCCGTATTGTTTTAGTCCGGATACTATAAAACAATATTATACATTTGTAACAGAGAGCGTGCAAGGGGTGTGAACGACATGGCTACACAACAAACTAAAGACTTTATAATCCTGGGTCCATCCATGAATTCCGGCAAGCGGGTCCTAGATGCCATATACTCTCTGTACTTTTTACCAGAAAACTGTAAACTTGTTTTAGCTGGCAGCGAAGATACTGGCCAGCCTTTTTATAATGAGGCTGTGGCTTTGGCGCGCCGCGACGACTTGCACGGTCGTGTGCGATTCGAGGAAGAGGTGTCATCTCCCGATGTAGTTATTGCGCCTGATTCTGACACCCTGGCCGACGATTCCGTGTCTGGAGACACGCCAGAAGCCTTGGCTAGTGCAATACTCCGAATCTACCGGGCACGCCAGTAGAGCTTTAGACCCTATAAATCACCGCGCACTTCCCACCCTTGCGCGGTGATTTATAGGGTCTAAGGAACCGCTCACGCCACTTGTAGTTATTATAGCTACAAGTGGCGACGCCCTTGGTGCTCGCCCATATAGATTCCACCAGGTTGCCACATAACTTTTGTTTAACAACCTTTTAATCGCTTTGCTTTGACTCCGCAACCAACTGTTGATATCCTTTCGCATAATATTTAAATTAACCGGGAGATATCAGTCATGTCAGTGCGGCCGTGTATTACCAAAAGCAACCTCGTACGTGGTTTGGTGATTGTTACGTTATTAGCCTTTGCCTGCAACTTAGCCACACCAGCAATCGCTCTGGCAGACGCTCTCGATACTGAGGTTGCGACCAACCACAACGATAGCGTGACGGCCACAGAAACGTCAGAGGCACTGCAGGAAGTGCCCGGCATCCTGAGTGCTTCCGACCAAGTGGTCGCCAGCACCGACGCCGACTCGGCCATGGTGGCCGCGACAGCTGGCACAGCAATCGACGTACCCAAAGATCCGGAGCAAGGCGTAATCTTCGGTGCGACCGACGGCCCAAAAATTGAGGTTGAGCTGCCGAGTGCTGACGAGGCAGGCGTGGCTAAGGCTGTTGCTCCGGGCGTTGTAGCCTATGACAGCGGCAACGGCTCAGCCAATGCTGTCCAGGCAAACGAAGACGGCAGCGTGCGCATGCTCACGATAATCGATAATCCCCAAGCCCCGACCGAGTACTCCTACAAAGTAACTGTTCCAGAAGGTGGCCGCATAGAGCTGACTGAAGATGGCGGCGCTGCTGTATTTGATGTTAACAATGAGCTAATTACGGCGGTAGGTACGCCGTGGGCTAAAGACGCTAACGGCGCACCGGTAAACACCTGGTTCACGATAGACGGCCAAAATCTCATTCAACATGTCCAGCACGATGTGCCTGGCGTCGTGTATCCGGTTACTGCTGACCCATGGTGGACGAATAGATTTTGGAGTTATGTCGGGTGTATAGTTGGTGTGGGCGTTCCAATTGGTGTAGCAATGGTTATCGCTGCATTGCCAGCGACGTGGCCCGCTCTTTATGCGTGGGGCGTAGGTCAGGGGATGAACGGTAATCGGACAATCAACAGCTATGTATTTAAAGTGTATAACGCCTGCGCCAGATTCTTGGCGCGATAGGAGCACGGTTCAATGTTGCCGTCATATGTTAAAACACCCCTAGGCTTAGCATTAATTGGTTTGATACCGGTTCTTATAGGCATTGCCTTGGACTGTGTCTTCAATTGGGGGTGGGCGTCTACGATGGGTCTTCTTATAAGTGTTACTATTGTCGCCCTACTGTCGAGCAAGAGCCGCACCCACCGACAGTCGGACAGAGATTCAGCGCCAAGAAAAACCGGTTTGGACAAAGATGGTCTGCCTTCCTTGGCTTTAAGTTTGGTACGCATATATCTACCGAAGAAGTTTACTAGAGTGCATGTGGTCGCACTTATATATGGATCATTTATCGGTGGCTTTCTTGGCGGGGTTGCTGCTGCCGGGTATGAGCCGGTCACACCGTGGTTGGTATTGCTGGCCGTTTTGCTGGGGGCGGGTTTTGGCGCCATATTCGCACTTTCCTTAGTGCCTAAAAAGTAGGCTGAGTTGGCAGCTCCATCGTCGGCAAGCTTGGCGGGGTTGCTTGCTGGACTACAATCAACGACTGCTGCAAGGAGTATCTTAAGATGGAGAATTTAAAGAAAGTTTTATTGGTTGCCGTGCTATGGGTGGTGGTGTCTGCGGGTATCGCGTTGCTGAGTGACCTGGCAAACAAGCCTGCGGACATAGGGTATGCTCAAAGATTCTTTACGTTTCTTATTGGGCTGGGTGTTGCATTTGCAATTTTGTCGGTTGCCGGACACGTTAACGACAGGAATGCCAAAAGCTAGGCTGTTTATGCGACTCCCGGCATCAGTTAGATTTAGGGCGTGCAAGTATGCGTAAAATTGTTCCCAAGATTATATTATCGATGATTATCATCGCTCTGATTGAGTTTATAATCTGGCCCTCATCGTCGACCTTGCTTGAAAGGGTTGCTCATGTAATATTTTTCGGAACCGTGATCACGACCGCCTTTTATCTAATAGATGCAAGAAGTCACAGGAAAAGGTAGAACAGCCTAATTAAGGGTCGCAAGAGTGAGGGGGTGCGGGGAAGTGCCGTGGCTTCCAGAGTGAGCGCACACTTTACCGTGCTTTTCGCGGGCGTTCTTTGCTACAATTAACTTCGTGCAGCAAGGGGATTTATTGACTGGTTTGAATCCGGAACAGCGCCGGGCTGTTGAAACGACCGAGGGGCCGCTACTTATTCAGGCTGGCGCCGGATCTGGCAAGACCAAGACGCTCACGCACCGTATCGCACACATCATCGCCAATCAAAAGGCTACACCTTACAACATCCTTGCAGTAACGTTTACTAACAAGGCCGCCAAAGAGATGCGCGAGCGCGTTGCCGCCTTGTTGGGCCAGAACGCCGACAACCGCGGCTTTATGCCCTACATGGGTACGTTCCATGGTATCTGTGTGCGGATTCTGCGCCAGGATGGCGAGCACATCGGCATTCCGCGCACCTTCGTAATCTTCGATGAGTCCGACCGCCAGGCGGCGGTCAAGCAGGCGTGTAAGCAACTGATGGTAGACGAGAAAAGCTTTCCGCCAAAAGTGTTAAGCGGTATTATTTCCTCCGCAAAAAATGAGATGACTAGCCCGACCGAGTTTGCCACTATGGCAGGCTCCAGCCCGGCGCAGCGCACGGCCGCGCAAGTGTACCCTTTGTACGAAAAAGCGCTCAAAGAGGCAGCTGCGCTTGATTTCGATGACCTCATTAGCCGCACGGCGCACTTGTTGCAAACCCAGCCCGAAATCCGCAAAAAATGGCAAACGCAATTTAAGTACATCATGATCGACGAGTACCAGGACACCAACGCCGCCCAGTATAAGCTTGTTAGATTATTAACCAACGAGCATAAAAATATTGCAGTTGTAGGTGACGACTGGCAGTGTCTGCTGCCGGGCAGTTTGGTCGAGACCGAAGGTGGCCTTAAGAAGATTGAGGACGTGCGCCGGGGCGAGCAGATCAGGTCTGCCAGCGGCTATGGTAAGACCGGCTATTTTGGAGTCGTTGCCCGGAAGAAATTTGCTTTCAAGGGCGAAGTGATTCATATCAAGACTGCTGCCGGTAGAGAATTAACCTGCACGCCAAATCACATTCTCTTCGCCCGCTGGGGAAAGACCGATTCATACTTTGTTTATCTGATGTACTCACGCGGTAAGGGATATCGCATTGGAATGGCCAAAGGGACGAGGTACGATGGCAAAAAGCATGATGTCGGTTTGAGAATCAGGGCCAACCAAGAGCGCGCCGATAGGATGTGGGTGCTGAAAGTTTGTCAAAGCCGCCAGGAGGCCGCCTATGCCGAGTCTTTACTGGCATATAAATACGGCATTCCTATGCTGGTTTTTCATGCATACGCCAACCGCTCTATGCAGTTTAGTCAAGAGTACATAGATGCGATTTACCAGGAAATTGATACAACAAAGCGGGCTAAGGAGCTGATGGCAGATGCGGGCTTGGCATTCGACTATCCGCATTTCGCCCCCCAGGCGACTACGCGCAACGGGAATAAAAGAGTCAATATAAATGTTGTCCTTTTTGGTGATAAGCGAGTTTCGATCAAGAGTCCACTGTCGGCAAGCAGGATTTCGGCGAACACGACCGACAGGCGCGACCTGCAGTTTTTTGAGAAGCTAGGATACACAGTCAGAAGTGGTCGGGCAGGCACGTTTCGCGCAGAGATTCATAATTTGGATTACGGTCGGATTGAGCAAGCTCTGGAGGGTCTGCAGCAAGAATATCCCGGTGATCTGCAGATTAGCAAGTACTCATTTATGACCGCTGATAAATTTCAATTTATGCCAGCTAGTCAAATTCATCCCGGCATGATGCTGCCAGTCGCTGAAAGCGGCAAGATTATCGAAGACACAGTCGTCGATGTCAGCAAAGAAGCCTACGACGGCCCTGTGTATGACTTGGATGTAGATAGAGTGCATAACTACGTTGCGTCCGGCGTGGCAGTACACAACTCTATATATTCATGGAGGGGTGCGGATTTTAGAAATATTTTGAACTTTGAAAAGGATTATCCGGATTGCACAGTCATTAAGCTTGAGCAAAACTACCGGAGCACCAAGCACATCCTGGATGCGGCGCACGCTATTATTACAAAGAACATGCAGCGCAGCGACAAGGAGCTGTGGACTGAGGCTGGCAACGGCATGCCGGTGCAGATGTTGCAAGTAGGCAGCGAGCGTGCAGAGGGCGAGGCGATTGTGCGCCGTATCCGTAACGCCGTGGACGCAGGGTATCGCCGCTACAACCATTTTGCTGTGCTGTATCGCACCAACGCCCAAAGTCGTTCGGTCGAAGAAACCTTCATTCACTACGGCATCCCGTACCGCATTGTCGGCGGACAGCGCTTTTATGACCGCAAAGAAATCAAGGACCTCATGGCCTATCTGCGCCTGATCTACCAGCCGGAGGACCGGATAAGTTTTGCTCGCATCGCCAACGTTCCGGCGCGCGGTATCGGCGCTAAAACCCTCGAAAATTTGTACCTGTGGCAAGAAGCAAACGGCTTGACTTTGCAGCAAGCGCTGGAAACTATCAAATCCAGCAGCGCGATTACCGCCAAGGCCAAAGCCGGGCTGGTAGAGTTGGGCGAAATGCTGGCGCGTTTGCGTGAGTTAATCGACACCACGCCGCCCGCCGGGATTATCGACTCACTGGTGCGCCGTTTGGATTACCTCAGATTTTTGGACGACGGTACGCCCCAGGGCGAGTCACGCCAGGAGAACGTAAAAGAGCTTATAGGTGTGGCTCAGGAATATCAAGATGAGGGGTTGGCGGCATTTTTGGAAGAGGTAGCGCTGGTAAGCGATGTTGACCAAGCCGACTTTGACGGCAACGCCGTAACACTCATGACACTGCACGCCGCTAAGGGCCTGGAGTTCCCGGCGGTCTTTATGGTGGGCATGGAAGAGAGTATCTTTCCGCACAGCCGCGCGCTGTACGACGCCTTTGAAATGGAAGAAGAGCGTCGCTTGTGCTACGTTGGCATGACCCGCGCCCGCGAAGAGCTGTACATGATTTACGCCACGTCGCGCATGCTGTATGGTGGCGCGCAGCACAACCCGCCCAGCCGTTTCCTGAGCGAAATAGATGCCGAATTCCAACCCCCCGACCAAGCATACGCCTTTGGTATGGTCAGCGGCGGCGGTATCGCCATGGATCAGTCTCGCTCAGACACTTTTGTGAGTGACGAGCCGCGCTACATTCCCGAACTGAATGAGGGCGACACCGTGCGGCACCAGGTTTTCGGCATCGGCACGGTAGTGGAGCTAAGCGGCGATAATGCCACGATTTACTTTAAGGGGAAGGGCGCGAGAAAACTGAACATTGCGTTCGCGCCGCTCGAAAAACTATGAGGCGGTTTTTGCAGTTTATAGGCACGGTCGTGTTCTTTTGTGCGTGGCCGGCTTTCTGGGTTTACTTTAAGGTTGGGCACGGCCGGACGCGGGTGGTGCTGTTGCACGACGGCAAAGTTCTGGTGATGAAACAGTGGATTAGCGCTGGCAAGTGGGGGCTGCCGGGCGGCGGGCTGCACAAGGGCGAGCCTGCGGCCGAGGGCGCTGCGCGAGAGTTGTATGAGGAAACGCATCTGCGATTGGACCCGCGCCAATTGCAGCCTGTTGGCGGGGCGATGTACTACAAGTATGGCTTATCTTTTGAATACCACGTATTTGTTGCGCGAGTGGGATCCAATAGTGTGCGGGCGCAGCGCATAGAAGTTTCCGAGCTGGAGTGGGTGCGCCCTGGCGAACTCCATACTAAAAATGCCTCGCCCGATACTCTGCAGGCTCTGCAAATGGTTCGCGATAAGACCGCTTTGCTACAATAGGATAAGAGCTTGCTCACCTTATGCGTAAAAAAATACTCCGATTTAAAAAGCGTTATGCCATACATAAGCGCCAAAAAGTACGCATATTTAAGCGTGTCGCCCGCAAACCGGCCATTGCCATTCCGCTGCTGACCATATCTATCCTTATGTTTTTGAGCGTGATCGGGATTCTCGTCTTTAGCGGCGGTAAGCCGCAACTTAAGTCTACGGATACGCATGTCGTGATCATCAATCACGATAATATCGAGCAAACGTTGCCGACCCGCGAGCGTACGGTGGGCGATATCTTGAAGCGGTCGAATATCATCATAAACGAGGGTGATGTGGTGGAGCCGGGGCAGGATACTGAAGTGGTAAGTGATAACTTCCGTATCAATGTGTACCGCGCTGTACCGGTGACCATTGTGGATCAGGGCAAGAAAACCTTCGCATACTCGGCAGCCAAAACGCCTCGGAGTATCGTAAAACAAGCTGGCGTGGAAGTGTATCCGGAAGACCGGCTGGAGCTACTCCCCGTTGACAATTTTTTGGTAGAGGGATCGATCGGCGAGCGTCTGGTGATTAAGCGGGCTACCGCTGTAAATCTCAATCTTTACGGCACGCAGCTTAGCTTGCGCACACAGGCCGCGACCGTTAAGGAGCTTTTGGCAGAAAAGAACATCAAGCTGTCCAAGGGTGACACCGTCCAGCCGGGCGAGGATGCTCCGCTCAAGGCAGGCGGCCAGGTTTTTGTGCTGCGCGAAGGGATTAAGATTGAGTTCGCCGAAGAGGAAGTGGCTATGCCGAGGCAGATTGTTGACGATTCGAGCTTGTCTTTCGGTACACAAGTGTTGCGTCAGCAAGGCACGACGGGCAAGCGCTTGGTTACATACCAGGTTGATGAGAAGACCGGCGAGCGTAAGAAAATCCAAGAGGTAACGGTAGTAGAAGCGGTGCCGCACATTGTTGCCCGTGGTAAAGCTGTGCAAATTCCGAGCGACAAGCAGAGTGTGATGGCTGCTGCCGGCATCGCGCCATCCGATTATCCTTATGTGGATTACATCATGAGCCACGAATCCGGCTGGTGCCCGACTAAAGTTCAGGGTCAGATAGGCTACTGCCCGCCGTACGCCCCCGAAACAATACCGTCCGGCCTGGGCTATGGGCTTGGCCAGGCAACCCCCGGCACCAAGATGGCGTCATTCGGCGCAGACTGGAAAACCAGTGCCGTAACTCAGCTTAAATGGGCGTCCAGCTACACGAAGGGCCGTTATGGCTCCTGGGAAGCGGCATATAATTTCTGGCAAGCAAGGCATTACTGGTAATATCTTCGTATGGATAATAACCCCAAAACGAAAAAATCATTAGGACAGCACTGGCTGAACGACGAAGATAGTCTGGACGCCATGCTCGCGGCTGCAGAGGTTTCGACCGGCGACGTGGTGCTGGAGGTCGGCCCCGGCCCCGGAACTTTGACGTCTAAGCTTGTGGGTGCTGCTCAAAAAGTAATCGCCGTAGAGTTTGATCCCGACCTCGCACGGGACCTTCCAAAGCGCGTCCCGGCCCAAAACTTGCAAATAGTCCAGCAGGATATTTTAAAGTTCGACCTTACGTCGCTGCCGCGCGGGTACAAAGTCGTCGCTAATATACCTTATTATCTCACCAGCAACTTGCTGCGCATCATGTGCGAGAGCTCCAACCCTTTCTCGGTCGCCGCGCTTTTGATGCAGAAAGAAGTGGCAGAGAGGGTTTGCGCCAAGCCGGGAGACATGAGCCTGCTCAGCGTAAGCGTGCAGTTTTATTGCGAAGCATATCTGGATAAGCTCGTTCCGGCCGAACTCTTTACTCCGCCGCCAAAAGTTGACTCACAAATTCTTAAACTGGTTTACCGCAGTCAGCCGCTTTTCCCGAATGTGGACACCCGTCTATTTTTTAGGATCGTAAAAGCTGGCTTCTCGCAGCGCCGCAAAACGTTACTTAACTCGTTAAGCGCCGGTCTGCAGCTCGGCCGCGGCGAAACTACGGCACTGCTGGAAGCGGCCGGCATTCCGCCAACCACCCGCGCCCAAAACTTGAGCCTTGAAGATTGGTACTCGCTGTACCATGCACACGCCTCATCGGCAGTTTAGGAGTGTTTAGCGAGGTGTAATTTTGTGATTTTTATCACACCAATAGTTAATCACTTTTTGATTGCATTTTACCCCGAGGCCAACTATATTGCACATTAAGATATAACTGCTGTGCAAGAAAGACAATCTATGAGGGTGGCCATACGCCGAAACCGCAAGTATTCTGCAATACAAAACCGGAACAATAGCAAAAACAAAAGAATTCATTTATGGCAGGGTAGAACGCAAAAAGGGGCAATTGTCCTGGTGCTTGCTGTATTCCTAGTTAGTTCAATCGGCTATATGCCGGTATTTTCTTTTGGTCACTGGCTAGGCAAGCGGTTACAGGCGAGCTTGGCGCCGCTTACCTCGGAACAAACTAACAAGCCTTCTCTTCCTGTGGCGACCCAACAGAGCGTCATGGACCTGCTCTCCAAGCCACAGATAGCGGACGATGGACAAGGCGGCCCGCGCCAGATAGCAGACCTCAAAGGCCAGGAGGCTACCAATAAGTTTGCCTACAGCCCTAGACCAGACGAAAGCGGTGTTCGCCGCTCAGATGCTCCCGTACAGGGCCAACCTAAGCGCAAGGCGCTGCTAACTGAAGGCCGGACGGAGTTTAATAAGGTTTATCTCAACGAAGACGGAAGCAAAACGCTTGAGCACAGCCTGCAGCCAAGCAGTTACCGGGACGGCGATAACTGGAAGGATGTTGATGTTAGCCTGGAGGATAATGCAGCCAAAGACCGTCTACAGACTAAATCAAACAGTTGGCGCGCTAGCTTCGACAAGGATAATATTACCCAAGGTGTGGGCCTGACCAAGGATGGTCAGAGTGTAAATTTTCGGCCGATAGGCGGTAGTACTGCGGCTGCCAGCATTAGTGGTGCGGGCGCTGACCAAAAAATTACTTACACGGATGTCTGGCCGGGCGTAGATATCGAATATCGGGTTACCTCGGCTGAACTTAAGGAGAGCATTATTATTAAGCGGCCGGATGCCTTGCGCGCTCAGTTTGAGTTTATGGTGCAGGGGGCGAACCTTAGTAGTGATCCGGACTTACCTGGTTATCTCAGGCTGGATGGCACATTCAGTGGCTTTACGATTGCACCACCTACAATCATGAATAAAACCCAAGGCCTGATCGGTGCTGACCCGTATGTCCGTCATAACATTAATGGTTCGACGCTGACCATTAACCTTGATGCGGCCTGGGCGCGGCAACAGCCAGCCTCGGCTTATCCGCTTGTTATCGATCCGACGGTTGTGAGCAAGAGTATAGGCAGTAACTATGCCAACTACAGAAGCGATGGTTTGTCATGCGGCGTTGGTCAGGGGTGCGGCAACGCTACGGGTAACCTGGGCCCTGGTGTTGGCCAGAGTAGCCTATACTACCGCTTTATTATGCGTGCGTCATATGACGAGCTTTATGGCAAGGCGCTACTTGGTGCCTACTTAGAGCTGGACACGCCGTCCCCAGAGGATATAAATGGTTACACTACTTACGATAATCGTTATATTGTAGCCGATCACGCCGTTTGTTGGGGCTATAACTGTTTTGATAATGGCATTACTGACGGCGTAGCCTTGGTGTCTGACTACATGTACATGGACGTCACGCACATCTACCAAGAGCTGATGAACCGTGGCGACTATGGCGGCTGGTTGATCGTACGCGGCGAGGAGATTCCCAATTACTATAGCTTTAAGCAATTTAACGCCGCAGCTACCAAGGTTGTCTTCCACTACGACTCCCCGACGCCTATGACTACTCCCGCTGCCGCCGCTCCAGTAAACGGCGCCGTATTGAGTACGACACAGCCGTCGTTGTTGTGTGAAGTAGTGACGGACCCGGACGTTAACGACCGCTCGTACTATCAGTTCCGGGTAGCAACTAGCCCAGACGGCGAAACTGGTACCGTGGTTAACTCTGGCTGGCAGTCGGCACCACAATGGACCGTGCCCGAAGGGGTCTTGCAAGACGGTGTTACATACTACTGGCGGGCGTACACTTGGGATGGTGTCAGTCAAATGGCCGCCACCGCTCCTAATTGGACGCGGTCGTTCCGGGTAGACATGCGCACTGGCAAGGACGCAACCCAGTCCTTCGATACATCGGGCCCGGTTAGTGCGAACTTAGCAACGGGCAACGTTACGACCAGTGGCTCTACGCACAGCATCGCGGCCCTTGGCGGCAGTATCGGCTTAGGGCTGGAGTATAATTCGCCGCTCCGTACCCAGTCCGGCTTGAAAGGTGAGTACTGGAACGTTGCCAGCGGTTGGGGTAATGATGTTCCTACGGGCCCGCCTAAGCTAACGCGCACCGATAGCCGCATTGATTTTCCTTGGGGAACTAGCTCTCCTGCGCCCGGTTACATTACTGATGACTGGTTCTTCGCGCGTTGGACAGGATATTTTGTGGCGCCTAATACCGGAACCTATTACTTCGGCGCTAATAATGACGATGATTTGCGCATCTATATAGATAACCAGCAGGTATACAACAACGCTTGCTTTGTTGGTATCTGCTACGGTTCTAGTGTTAGCCTGCAGGCCGGGCAGATAGTTCCTTTCAGGGTTGAATATATAGAACGTGCCGGCGGCGCGTTTGCCAAGGTTGCCGTAAAGGGTGCTGTGGGTGAGCAGTTTATTCCGGACACCATGCTCCGCACTGAGCCTGGTCCAGCGACTAACCGCCAGGGTTTAGTCGGTCGTTATTACTACGATAGCGGTAACCATACTTTTCCTGCCAACGAAAATGAGGCTTTCATGGTGCGTACCGAACCTCACGTTGCATTTAACTGGGGCGGATATGCGCCTGGCCCAGGTACGCCAAACGACAATTTCTTGGTCCGCTGGAACGGTTACTTGACTGCGCCGGCGGCTGGCACATACTACTTTTACTCTTCCAGCGATGACGGCTCGCGTGTAGTCATCAATGGACAGACGGTACACGATCGCTGGACACCTGGTAGTTTTCCGGCAACGCAACCTGTCACATTGGGGGCTGGTCAGACAGTGCCGATTACTGTCGACTATTATGAAGCCCTGGGGAATGCCAACCTTGAGTTAAGGGTTACTGGCTCGGTAGTAGATCAGGTGGTGCCGGCCAGCTGGCTTATGCCGCAGGTGTCTGGCTTACCGGCCGGCTGGCAGGCAGGTGCGGATGTTGATGGCAACTTGTCTTACGACCGCGCTACCGTTAGCGGCAATAGCGTTACTCTT